>NZ_JBSRTQ010000023.1:0-37129 GCF_055129145.1 Albimonas sp.
TCCAGCGCCCCGCGGGCGGGCAGCGAGACCACGGCGGTCAGCAGGATCGCGTCGCGGATCATCGGATGGCCGGCGACGTAGCGGGCGCCCTCGGCCATCTCGGTGACGATGCCGCGCAGAAAGCCCTCGGCCGGGCCGGTCGCCGCGGCGCGGATCGGGGGCAGGGCCGGCATGGTGGCGAAGCTGAAGATCTGCGGCAGGAACAGGAAGGAGGCGAGCCCGATGGTCACCTCCGCTCCCTGATGCGCCAGCAGCCAGCCGCCGAGCGCCGGGCCGAGCATCCGGGTCACGTTGAAGTTCAGCGCGGTCATCGCCACCGCCTGGGACAGCGCCTCGCGCGGGACCAGCCGGGGGGCGAGCGCCATGCGGAACGGGTGATAGGCGGAGGCGGCGAGCCCGATGCCCAGCGACATCGCCAGCAGCGCCGGCGTGGTGATCGCGTCCTGCATGGCCAGCACGAACAAGGCCGCGCCGAGCAGCACCTGGAGCGACTGGGTGGCGACCAGCCCGTGGCGCGGGTCGATGCGGTCGGCGAGCACCCCGAAGACGGGGCCCGAAACCAGCGTCGGCGCGAAATTGAGGAACGCGACCAGTCCGGTGATCGCCGCCGACCCGGTGAGGTCCCAGGCGAGCCAGCCCATCGCGATGCGCAGGATCCACATGCCGTTCAGGCCGGCGAAGTTGCCGGCGAGATAGGCGCGGAACGCGGGATGGGCGAGGGGGGCGGGCAGGTTCATTTCGGCTCGATTGATGGCGCAGGGTCGGGCCCGCGTCCAGAAATAGTTTTGCGCCCTTATCAACGTGAGGTGCGGAATCCTCCTTGTGAGGGTGGGAGTGATGGCGGTCGGCGAAAATGCTGCGCTGCGGCGCCGATTCGCCGGCGGGGGGGCCGCGAGGCGGACTCGCGGACCCGGAAGCTTGGGGGTCGCCAGCGGTCGCCGCCCGCTCTGAGCCTTTCAGTCGTTACGTAATATTTATGCTGCGATGCGGTGGCTGCATTGCGGTATGTGCGACGCACAAACCGGACATGCATGAACGTCAGTTGTCCATATCGTAAGGCTTGATAACTATCCACCCAACGGAAGCCGGCGCCCTCCCACGTCGGCCAGACCAAGGACGAAACACCGATGGCTCTGATCGCAGACGCCCCGCTGAACCGCGCCGACATGGCGCATGGCTCCGCCCTCTCCGGCTCCACGCCGACCTTCGGCCAGATCGGCGCCGGACTTTTCGGCGTCGCCGCCCGCCGCTTCGCGGCCTGGCGCGACTACCGCCGCACGCTGGCCGAGCTCCAGTCGCTCGACGACCGCGCCCTGCGCGATCTGAGCCTGAGCCGCGGCGAGCTGCGCCACGTGGCCCGCAACGCCACCGGCTTCTGAGGCCCCTGCGCCGCCCGCAGGGCTGCGCGATGCGAAAACCAAAGGCCGGCGGCGCGCGCAAGCGCCGCCGGCCTTTCGCATTCAGGGGCGCGCGCCTCAGGCCGCGTCCTGCTCGGCCCGCGCCAGGTCCGCCGTCTCCCAGGCCAGCATGGCGCGCTTGACGCCGAGCCCCCAGTGATAGCCGCCCAGCGCGCCGGATTTGCGCAGCGCCCGGTGGCAGGGGATCAGCAAGCTGACCGGGTTGCGCCCCACCGCCGTCCCCACCGCCCGCACCGCCCTGGGCGCGCCGATCACCCGCGCGATGTCGGAATAGGTGGTCACATGGCCCGAGGGGATGGAGAGCAGCGCCTCCCACACCTTGATCTGGAAGGGCGCGCCGACCAGATGCAGCCGCGCCTCGCCCTTGCGGCGGAAGGCGGCTTCGACCCAAGGGGCGAGGGCGGCGGGATCCTCGACATAGCGGGCCTCGGGCCAGCGGGCGCGCAGGTCGGCCATGGCGGCGTCGGGCCCGACTTCGGCGGCGAAGGCGAGACCGCACAGGCCCCTGTCGGTTCCGACCCCCAGCGCCGGGCCGAAGGGGCTGTCGAACCAGCCGTGGCGGAGCGTCAGCCCCTCGGCCCCGCGGGCGAATTCGCCTGGCGTCATCGCCTCCCACCGCACGAACAGGTCGTGCAGGCGGGACGGACCGGACAGCCCGGTGTCGAGCGCCGCGTCCAGCAGCGAGTGCCGGTCGCGCAGCAGGGCGCGGGCATGGTCGAGCGTCAGCCATTGCAGGTAGCGCTTGGGGCTGACCCCGACCCAGCGGCTGAACAGGCGCTGGAAATGCGCGGGGCTGAGGCCCATGCGGGCGGCCAGCGCGTCGAGCGAGGGCTGGCGGTCGGCCTGCGCCTCGATCAGGCGCAGGGCGGCTTCCATGAGGTCATGGTGGAAGCGGTCCGAGGCGTCGGGCCCGTCGAAGCGGGTTTCCGCCTCCGCCTCCGCCTGCGGGACGGCGGCGGCGGAGGGGTTGAGCGGCGCGGCGGCGGAAGCGGAAGCGGTCATGGCGGTTCTCCTATCTCGATCCCAGATATGCGCCCGGGGGACGAGCCGCGCGACCCGTTTCCTGCGCCGGCCTTCCCGTCTCCGCGTCGGTCTTCCTTCCCTGGCCCATCCCGGCGCGTGGTTCCCGCCCCGCACCCGTCGCGACCCGCGCCGACGATCCCGCGCGCCGCGGGCGGAACGGCCCCGCCGGCGCGACCTTGGCGCGGCGCTTCCGACCCGCGGGCCCTTGCGCCCCCGCCCCGGCCCGCGCCAGTCTGGCCCGACCAAAGGTCAGCAAGGGGCCCCGATGTATCCGATCCTCCGCGTCCGCCGCGAAGTCCGCAAGGCGATGCGCTCGCCCCTGCTCGCTCCCGGCGAGCTCCATGTCGCCCGCACCCGCTGCTGGCCCACCGACATCGACCATATGTGGGAACTCAACAACGGCCGCTCCCTGACCCTGATGGACATGGGCCGCATGGCCTGCATCCGCCAGACCCGCATGGTCGAGGGGCTGGCCAGGCGGGGCGCCCGCATCGCCATCGCCGGCTCCTGCGTCCAGTATCGCCGCCGTGTGAAGCTGTGGGAGGCGCTGGAGATCCGCTCGAAGATCATCGGGTCCGACGCGCGGTTCATCTACATGGAACAGGTGCTGCTCGCCTCGGGCGAATTCGCCCATCACGCGGTGTTCCGGGTGGCCTGCGTCGGCCCGTCGGGCATGCTGCCCATCGCCGAGGCGCTGCGGGATTTCGACCATCCCGGCTGGTTCGCGGCGCTGCCCGACTGGATCGCCGCCTGGTCCGCGGCCGAGTCGGCGCGCATCCGCCCCGGTTTCGCCGCCTGAGCCGGGGGCCGCGCGACGACCGGCCCGAGAGCCTCGGCGTCCCGCCCGCGCGGCGGGTCGCCGGGGCGCCCGGCGGCGCCGCACGACCCCCGCGGTTCGCTTCATGCGCCCCTGCGTCGGCGCAGCCCGCGCGAACGCATGGCGTCGGGCTCATCAAGCAATTAAGTTACGCGCCGACGCCGGATGCAGACGACGGCGCGACGACGCGGCCTGGCGGTGCTCCGTCCGACCCGTCGCCGGGCGGCCCCGCCGCCAAGCGATTGAAAGGGCGCGCATCGCAGCCGCCCGGATGAAAAGGGAAGCCCCATGCCCAAAGACGCCATGTCGCGTGAGATCGTGATTCTCGCCGGCGCCCGCACCGCCATCGGCACCTTCGGCGGCGCGCTCGCCGGCACCCCCCCCACCGTCACCGGCGCCCTGGTGGCGAAGGAGGCGATGGCCCGCGCCGGCATCGACCCCAAGCTGATCGGCCACGTCGCCTACGGCCATGTCATCAACACCGAGCCGCGCGACATGTACCTGAGCCGCGTCGCCGCCATCGACGCCGGCATCCCGAACGAGACCCCGGCGATGAACGTCAACCGCCTCTGCGGCTCGGGCGCCCAGGCCATCGTGTCGGCGGCGCAGTCGATCCTGCTCGGCGACGCCGACTTCGCGCTCGCCGGCGGGGCCGAGGCCATGTCGCGCGGGCCCTACATCCTGCCCGCCGCCCGCTTCGGCCAGAAGATGGGCGACATCAAGGGCGTCGACATGATGGTCGGCACCCTCACCGACCCGTTCGGCCACGGCCATATGGGCATCACCGCCGAGAACGTCGCCGCCGAGCACCAGATCAGCCGCGAGCAGCAGGACGCCTTCGCGCTCGCCTCCCAGGACCGCGCCAAGGCGGCGATCGAGGGCGGGCGCTTCAAGGAGCAGATCGTCGCCGTTCCGGTGAAGAAGGGCCGCGACATGGTCGACTTCGACACCGACGAGCACCCCCGCGCCACCACGATGGAGGCGCTGGCCGGTCTGCGCCCCGCCTTCCGCAAGGACGGCTCGGTGACCGCCGGCAACGCGTCGGGCATCAACGACGGGGCGGCGGCCCTGGTGCTGGCCTCGGGCGAGGCGGCGGCGGCCGCGGGACTGAAGCCCCGCGCCCGCATCGTCGGCTACGCCCATGCCGGCGTGCGGCCCGAGGTGATGGGTCTCGGCCCGATCCCGGCGGTGAAGATCCTGATGGAGCGCACCGGGCTTTCGGCCTCCGATTTCGATGTGGTCGAGTCGAACGAGGCTTTCGCCGCCCAGGCCTGCGCGGTGAACAAGGGGCTCGGCCTCGACCCCGCCAAGGTGAACCCCAACGGCGGCGCCATCGCGCTCGGCCACCCGGTGGGCGCCACGGGCGCGATCATCACCGTGAAGTGCCTCTATGAACTGGAGCGCATCGGCGGCCGCTACGGGCTGATCACCATGTGCATCGGCGGCGGGCAGGGCATCGCCATCGCCATCGAACGGATCTGAGCCAGCGGCCTCAGGGCGTTTGACGCGGGGCGGGGCGGCGGCGTCCCGCCCCGTCGCATGCGCGGCCCGGCTTCATGGGCGAACGGACTTCTTTGGCGGCAGGACGGGGCCGAACGCACTTGCCGCGTCGATTCATTCGTGACCCTTTGGAGGCAGGGCTGGACAGCGGCGCAGGTCCTTCTACCTGATGGATCACGTTTGCAATCACACCTCAACGGAGGAGGCCGCCATGGCGACCACCGTCAAGACCCCGGAAGAGAAATACGACGATCTGGCCCGCCAGATCGACGCCCTGCGCGGGGATCTCGCCAAGATCACCGATTCCGTGGGCTCCATCGCCCGCGACGAGGCCTACACCGCCAAGGCGCGGGTCAGCGACGCCGCCCATGACGCCGCCGAGCGTGGCCGCGCCGCCGGCCGCCGCGCCCGGGCCGAGGCCGAGGAGGGCGTCGCCCAGGCCTCCGACTATGTGCGGGAGAACCCGCTGACCGCCGTCGCCGGCGCCGCGGCGCTGGGTCTGGTGTTCGGTTTCCTCACCGCGCGTCGCTGAGCCCGCGCATGGAGACGCCCGCCGTGGATATCCCCGCCGTCGTCAGGACGTTCTCCGACCTGCCCGCCGCTCGCGTGCGCGCCGGGGGGGCGCATGCAGGCGCGCGCCCGGCGTGGACGAAGGGGGCGAGGCGATGAGCGCGCTGGGTCAGCGCCTGGCGCGCGAGGCGTCGATCGCCGCGGGTCTCGCCGCGGCCAGCGCCTCTTCGGCGGCGGTGGCTTCTCTCGCGGCTCCGCTCGCGATGGGGTTCTGCGCGCTGGCCGCGGCGGGTCTGCTGACCGCCGCGGCCATCGGCTTTCTCACGCCCGAACTGGGCTGGCCGCGCGCCGCTCTGAGCCTAGGGCTGTTCTGGGGGGCGCTGGCCGCGATCATCGCGCTGGTCAGGCTGGTGCGCCGCGGGCCGAGCGCGTTCCCCGATCCGCAGGCCGCCGCCCGCCGTGCGGCGGAGGCGGCGCATCTGGCGGCGATGCAGGAATACGGCCCGGGTCATGCCGCGCCGCCCCCCTACGGCGCCGGCCCCCGCGGACCTGCGCAGGGCGGGGCGCCGCTCTCCGACCTGGAACTGGCCGAGATGGCGATCCGCGCCTTCCGCGACGCCGCCGTCGCCGGGCGGGCGATGCGCGGAGGCCCGCGCCGCCGCGACCCCTATCGCTGAACGCAAAACCCCGTCCACGGCCCCGGCCGTCGCGTCCATCCTTCCCCGAACTTCTCTGCCCGAGACGTCGCCGCCCGCGACCCCGGTTCCACGCGCCGCGGGCGGGACGGAGCCGCCGGCGCGACGTCGACGCGGCGCTTTCGCCTGCTCCGGACCGCCGAGTCCGGCTGGCGCCGGAATTCGCCTGAGTCTCGGGGCGGCCTGAGTCTCGGGGGCGGCAGGCGCGGCGGGCGGCGGGACCGCGGGTCAGGCCTCCAGGAACCGCGCGACGATCCCGGCGAAGTCGACCGGCGCTTCGGCGTGCAGCCAGTGGTCGGCGCCGGGGATCGTCTCGAATTCCGCCGCAGGGAACAGGGCCAGCACCGCCCCGTGATGCGCCTCGCGCAGATAGCCGGATTTCCCTCCCGCGAGGAACAGCGCCGGCCCGTCTAACCGCCCCTCCGGCGCCGGCCAGCCGATCAGCCCCGCCATGCCCGAGGCCAGCGCGTCGAGGTTCAGCCGCCACCGCAACCCGTCGGGCGTGTTGGCCAGCGAGTGCAGCAGGAACGCCCGCATCGAGCGATCCTCCACCACCGGGGCCAGCTGGGCCTCGGCCTCCGAGCGTCGGGACAGCGTGGACAGGTCGATCCCCTGCATCGCCGCCACATAGGCCGCATGCGAGTGCGAATAGGCGACCGGCGCCACATCCGCCACCACCAGCCGTCGCAGTCCGGAAGGACGGGTCAGCGCGGTCATCATCGCGGCCTTGCCCCCCATGGAATGGCCGAGCAGGTCCCCCTCTCCCCCGCCTTCCGCCGCCAGCGTCTCCGCCAGGTCGCCGGCCATGTCGTCATAGCCCATCGCGTCCGACCACGGGCTTTCGCCGTGGTTGCGCATGTCCACCGCCACCACGCGCCGTCCCTGCGCCAGGCGTTTCGCCACCCCGCCCCAGTTGCGGGCCGAGCCGAAGAGGCCGTGCGCCACGATCAGCGGCGGGTGGATCTCGGGCCCCTCGGCGGGATGGGTGATGGCGTTGAGCCGCATGGGATCGCTCCTTCGCTCCTTGGGTCCGGTCCTGAATAATCCCCCCGAGCCGGGAAGGGAACGTGGCCTGCACGCCCCGGGGTGTTGCCCCGGCCCCGCCCTCCGGCCTAGTCTGGCCCCGATCCTCGGAGGCCCGCTTGCAACCCTATTCCGCCCTGTCGGTGATCTGGAACGGCCTGACCGGCCAGCGCAACTGGTCCCGTCAGTGGCGCGACCGGGACCCGAAAGCCGCCTATGACGTGGTGATCATCGGGGGCGGGGGCCATGGGCTCGCCACCGCCTATTATCTCGCGAAGCACCACGGGGTCCGGCGGGTCGCGGTGCTGGAGCGCGGGCTGATCGGCCAGGGCAACGCCGGGCGCAACACCACCATCGTGCGCTCGAACTACATGCTGCCGGGCGCGCGGGAGTTCTTCGAGCATAGCCTGAAGCTGTGGGAGGGCCTTTCCCACGACCTCAACTACAACCTGATGTTCTCCCAGCGCGGCCACATGGCCCTGCATTTCGACCCCGCCGGGCGCGACGCCTGGGCGCGGCGCTACAACACGCTGCGGATGACCGGCTCCGACGGAAGCTGGCTGCGCCGCGATGAGGTCCGCGCCCGCGCCCCCTATCTCAACTGGTCCCCCGACGCCCGCTTCCCGATCGAAGGCGCCTTTTTGCAGGAGCGCGCGGGCACGGCCCGCCATGACGCGATGGTCTGGGGCTATGCACGCGCCGCCGACGCCCGCGGCGTCCACATCGTGCAGAACTGCGAGGTGACGGGCTTCCTCCGCGAGGGGGGCGAGATCGTCGGCGTCGAAACCTCCCGCGGCGAGATCCGGGCCGAAAAAGTCGCGCTCTGCGTCG
This sequence comes from Albimonas sp., assembly GCF_055129145.1. NCBI lineage: Bacteria > Pseudomonadati > Pseudomonadota > Alphaproteobacteria > Rhodobacterales > Paracoccaceae > Albimonas > Albimonas sp. The sequence goes on from NZ_JBSRTQ010000023.1 coordinate 7,818, forward strand.
CCGGGTCGACCGGGCCGCTGGCCGCCAAGGCGGGGCTCGGGAAACTGCCGCTCGAAACCCACAAGCTGCAGGCTTTCGTGACCGAGCCGCTGAAGCCCATCGTGCACACGGTCGTCAGCTCGGGGCAGGAGGGGCTTTTCTACCTCTCCCAGTCCGACAAGGGCGGGTTGGTGTTCGGCGGCGAGATCGACGGCCATCCCAGCTACGCCCAGCGCGGGTCCCCCCGCATGTATTCCGAGGTGATGGAGAAGGCCGTGGCCCTGATGCCCTGGATCAGCCGGGTGCGGGTGCTGCGCCAGTGGGCGGGCGTGATGGACATGTCGATGGACGGCGCGCCCTTCATCTGCACCACGAAGATCCCCGGGCTCTATTTCAACGCCGGCTGGAATTACGGGGGGTTCAAGGCGACCCCCGCGTCCGGCTGGTGCTACGCCCACACCATCGCCCATGACGCGCCCCATGAGCTGAACGCCGCCTATTCCCTGGACCGTTTCGCCAGGGGCGCGATGCTGGACGAGGAGGCGTCGGGCCCGACGCCCAAGCTGCACTGATGCGCCTCGAGTGCCCCTTCTGCGGCCTGCGCGACGAGGGCGAGTTCGCCTATGAAGGCCCGGCGATGGACTGGCCCGCGCTCGACGCCCCCCGCGCCGGATGGGTGGATGCGGTGTTTTTGCGTGACCAGCCGAAAGGCGAGGCGCGCGAGCTCTGGCGCCATCATCTCGGCTGCGGCTCGTTCCTCGAGATCGTGCGCAACAACGTCTCCCATGAGGTCCTGTCCGTCGCCTACGCCGACCCCGCCGAAACCCGCGCCTTGAAAGTCCGTCTCAAATGACCGGGTTTCGGCTTCGCGGCCCGACCGGCGCGCCGATCCCCTTCCGCTGGAACGGGCGGGAGATGACGGGGCGGCCCGGCGACACGCTCGCCGCCGCACTGATGGCCAGTGGCGTGCGGCTCGTCGGCCGGTCCTTCAAATATCACCGCCCCCGCGGGATCATGTCGGCGGGGGAGGAGGAGGCGGGCGCTCTGCTGACGGTCGGCGAGGGCGCCCGGCGGACGCCGAACCTCAAGGCCACGGTGGTGGAGCTGGAACCCGGCCTCGTCGCCGCCTCGCAGAACCACTGGCCGTCGCTGGGGCTCGACCTCGGCCAGGTCAACGACGTGCTCGGCCGCTTCCTCACCGCCGGCTTCTACTACAAGACCTTCATGGGGCCGTTCGCCGGAACCCGCGTCTGGATGGGGTTCGAACATCTGATCCGCCAGGCCGCCGGCCTCGGCGCCGCGACCCTCGACCCCGACCCCGACCAGTACGAGCAGGTCCACGACCATTGCGACCTGCTGATCGCCGGCGCCGGCCCCGCCGGCCTTTCGGCGGCGCTGGAAGCCGCCGAACAGGGCGCCGACGTCCTCCTCGCCGAACAGGATTTTGCAATCGGCGGCGCGTGGCTTTCGGCGCCCGAGGGGTTGGCTGAACTCTTGGCCGCCGTCGCGGCCCACCAAAACATCCGGGTGCTGACCCGCGCCCAGGTCTTCGGCCTCTACGATCATGGGATGGCGGGGGTGGTCGAACGGCTCCCCGCCGGCGGGCCGATCCGCGAGCGGCTGCGGCTGGTGCGCGCCCGCGCCGTGATCGCCGCCACAGGGGCCATCGAGCGCCCGCTGGTCTTCGGCGACAACGACCGCCCCGGCGTGATGGGCGCCGCCGCCGCCGGGACCTACGCCGCCCGCTTCGGCGTGGCGCCCGGGCGGCGGATCGTGGTGGCGACGACCAACGATTCCGCCTACGCGCCCGCCGCCACGCTGGCGACCGCGAGCCTCGACGTCACCCTGCTCGACCTCCGCGACCGCGCCCCCGAAGCCGCCGCCGCCGCGGCGACCGAGGCCGGCGTCTCCGTCCGCCCCGGCATGGCCCCGATCCGGGCGCTCGGGGCGGGGGCCGTCCGCGGCCTCCTGTGCGGTCGCCACCGCGGCGGGGGCCGCGCGCTGCCGGAGGAGAAGCTGGAAGCCGACATCATCGCCGTCTCCGGCGGCTGGTCGCCCGCCTTGCACCTCACCAGCCACGCCCGCGCCCGGGCCCTTTGGTCCGACGACCTGCTCTGCTTCCTGCCCGGCACGGGCGAGGTCATCGCCTGCGGGGCCGCGGCCGGCGTCTGGGACCACGACGCCTGCCTCGCCTCCGGCCGCGCCGCCGGCCGCCAGGCCGCGGTCAACCTGCGCGCCACCCGCCGCCGTCCGCTCAAGGACGCAGAGCCCGGCGGCTGGGAAACGCCCCCCGCCCCGGTATGGGAGACCTGGACCCGTCACCGCACCGACAAGAAATTCGTCGACCCGATGCACGACGTCACCGCCGCCGACATCCGCCAGGCCAAGGCCGAGGGGTTCGAAGCGCCCGAGCACATGAAGCGCTACACCACGCTCGGCATGGCGACTGATCAGGGCAAGGTCGGCGGGGTGGTCGGCCTCGCGTTGATGGCCGAGGCGCTGGGCGAGGCCGGCCCCGGCGCGCTCGGCACGACCACCTTCCGTCCGCCCTACGCCCCGGTGTCCCTGGGCGTCTTCGCCGGCGAGATCACCGGCGAGACCTGGGCCCCCGTCCGCCCCACGCCCTTCCACGCCCGGGCCCAGGCCGCCGGCGCCGTCTTCGTCGATGCCGGCCGCTGGCGCCGTCCGTGGCATTTCCCGCGCGCCGGAGAGGACCTGCGCGCCGCCTCGATGCGCGAGGCGGCGATGGTCCGCGCCGCGGTCGGGGTCTGCGATATCTCGACCTTGGGCAAATTCATGGTGCAGGGGCCGGACGCGGCGGCGTTCCTCGACGCCCTTTTCTCCAACCTCATCTCCACGCTCCCGCCCGGAAAGGCCCGCTACGGGTTCCTTCTGCGCGAGGACGGCATCGTCTTCGACGACGGGACCGTGTGGCGGCTGTCGGAGACCGCGTTCCTCGTCACCACCACCACCGGCCATGCCGACGCCGCGGAGGCGCATTTCGCCCGCTGGCGGGCGCGGCTCGGCCTGCGGGTCTCGCTGACCCCTGTCACCGAGGCCTGGTGCGCGCTGGCCGTGGCGGGGCCAAGGGCGCGCGAAACCCTCGCCCGTGCGACCGAGGACGACGTCTCGGCCGAGGCCCTCCCGTTCCTCGGCGTCCGCGACCTCACTGTCGCCGGGGTTCCGGCCCGGGTGGCGCGGATCAGCTTTTCGGGCGAACTCGCCTACGAGGTCCATGTCCGCCCCGCCGACGCCCCCGCGCTGTGGGACGCGCTCGCCGCCGCCGCGAAGGCCGAAGGCGGCGGGCTCTACGGGCTTGAGGCCCTGGACATCCTTCGCGTCGAAAAGGGATTCCTCACTGGCCGCGAGATCGACGGGCGGCTGACGCTCGCCGATCTCGGCATGGGGCGGATGGCGTCCGCCAAAAAACCCTTCGTGGGCGGCGTGCTTGCCGGACGTCCGGCGCTGACCGACCCCGCGCGGCCCGCCCTCATCGGCCTGGTCCCGGCCGAGCCGGGCGCGCAGGTCCGCGCCGGCGCCCTGCTGCACCGGCTGGGGCAGGAGACCGGGCGCGGCGTCGGCTGGATCGCCTCGATCGCCGACAGCCCCGCACTGGGCGCCCGCATCGCGCTGGGATTCGCGGAGGGCGGGCCGGAGGCGCTGGCGGGCCGGACCCTGATGGCCCATGACCCGACCGGGGGCGCGGCGACCAGGATGAAGGTTTGCGCCCCCTGTTTCATCGACCCTGAAGGGTCGCGGATGAAGGACCCGGACGGGTTGCCGAGGGACCCGCAGGAGGCCCCCGCATGACCGCCCCGCTGGTCATCGACGCGCTGCCCGCCGGCGCCCTTTGGGAGGCGGAGCTTTGGCGCGGCCCCGACGGCGCGCGCCTGTGCAAGGCGCTGGAGGCCCCCGCCCCCGCGCCGGGGGCCTGGGTCGAGGCCGCCACCGGCGCCCGCGTCTGGCGCCGCGCGCCGTTGACCTGGCGGATCTGGACCGGGGCCGACCCGGGCGCCCCGCCCCCCGCCGCCCTCGCGGACCTCGCGCCCGAGGCCGGCGCGGCGGCGGAGATCGGGGCCGGTCTCGCCCGCCTGCGCCTCGCGGGCGCGTGGGAGGACGTGGCGGCGACCTTGTCGCGCCTGATCCCGCCCGACCTGCGCGCCGCCGCCTTCCCCGAGGGCTCCGTCGCCGTCACCGGCTGGCGCCACGTCCCCCTGACCCTCCTGCGCGACGCGGGCGGGGCCGATCTGCTGGTCCCCCTCAGCTTCGCCCCGACGCTGGAAGCGCAGGCGCGGCGCGTCGCCGCTCGTCTGGCCTGCGTCTAGGCGCGCGCCCGGACGACGGCTATGCAGCGGGGATGAGCGCTCCTGACCTCCTCCCCGTCTCCGAACCTTGGCCCGAGATGTTGCCCGGCTGGGTCTGGCTCGCCGGCGCGGGCCCCGGCGACCCCGGGCTGTTGACCCTGCACGCGCTCAACGGCCTGCGGCAGGCCGAGGTTGTGGTCTACGACGCGCTGGTCGACGAGCGGGTGCTGGCCTTCGCCAACCCCGCCGCCCAGATGGTGTTCGCAGGCAAGCGCGGCGGCAAACCCTCGGCCAAGCAGCGGGATATCTCGCTCCGGCTGGTGGACATGGCGCGCGAGGGCAAGCGGGTGCTGCGGCTGAAGGGGGGCGATCCGTTCCTGTTCGGGCGCGGCGGGGAGGAGGCGCAGACGCTGGTCCAGCATGGCGTGCCGATCCGCATCATTCCCGGGATCACGGCCGGCATCGGCGGGCTCGCCTATGCCGGCATCCCCGCCACCCATCGCGACGTGAACCAGTCGGTCACCTTCATCACCGGCCATGACGCCCGCGGCGAGGCCCCGGCGGCCATCGACTGGGAGTCCATCGCCCGCGGCAGCCAGGTGGTGGTGGTCTATATGGGGCTGCGCACGCTGGGAGAGCTCTCCGCCCGCTTCATCGCCGCGGGGCGGTCGCTGGACGAGCCGGTGGCGGTGGTGACCGACGCGACCCTGCCCAACCAGAGGGTGCTTGAAACGACGCTGTCGCGCGCGGCCTCCGATGTCGCCGAGGCGCAGATGATCCCGCCCGCGCTGATCGTCATCGGCCGCGCCGCGTTGCTGCGCAAGGCGCTGGCCTGGTGGCAGGGCGAGGGCCCGACCGACCTCGACCCGCTGGGCCGGGGACGCCCGGCCGAAGAGCCCTGAGCGCTCAGGGCGCCTTCGTCACCCGCCAGACCGTGTTCCCCACGTCGTCGGCCACCAGCAGCGCGCCGGTCGCGTCGATGGTCAAGCCCACCGGCCGGCCGAGCGCCTTTTCCTCGGCCAGAAACCCGCTCAGCACCGTTTTCGGCCTGCCTGCCGGTCGACCGTCCGCGAAGGGCACGAACACCACTTCGTAGCCGCTGCGAGGGATGCGGTTCCACGACCCGTGCTCGCCGATGAAGGCCCCTTCGGCATAGACCGCGCCCAGCTTGGCGCCCGTGGCGAAGGTCAGGCCCAGCGGCGCCACATGCGAGCCCAGCGCGTAGTCCGGCGCGCGGGCGGCGCGTTCAGGGGCCGGCGCCTCGACCCGCGGGTCGGGATAGGTCCCGTAGTAGACCCAGGGCCAGCCGAAATAATCGCCGGCCTCGACCTTGGTAAGGTAGTCGGGAACCAGATCGCCGCCCAGCTCGTCCCGCTCGTTCACCACGGCCCAGAGGGCGTCGGTGGTCGGTTCCCATCCCAGCCCCACCGGGTTGCGGATGCCGGTGGCGAAGGGGCTCAGCGCGCCGGTGGCGAGGTCGATCGCGACGATGCGGGCGCGGCCCGCCTCGGCCTCCATCCCGTTTTCGCCATGGTCGGAATTCGACCCGATGGAGACATAGGCCGTCGTCCCGTCCGCCGAGAGGATCAGCCCCTTGGTCCAGTGCCGGTTGGGCGGGTTGTGGGGCAGCGGGGCGACGGTCTTCACCGGGCCCGAGGTCGTCAGCGCGCCCGGCATGTAGGGCGCGGAGACCAGCCCGTCGGTGTTCGCCACATAAAGCACGCCGTTCGCCCAGGCCATCCCGAAGGGCGAGGTCAGGCCGGTGAGCAGCGCCACGCGGATCTCCGCCGCGCCATCCCCGTCGGCGTCGCGCAAGAGGGTGATGCGATCAGCGCTGGGCACGCCCGCGCCCGCCAGCGCCATCGCCTTGCGCTCGACCCTCGCGCGCAGGCCGCCGGCGGCGGGGTCCTCGGGCGGCTGGGCGTTGGATTCCGCTACCAGCACGTCGCCATTGGGCAGCGCCAGCAGCCAGCGCGGATGGTCGAGCCCCACGGCGAAAGGCGCGACGGCGAGGCCTGCGGCCGGGGTCGGCCGCGCGCCCTCGGGCCATCCTTCGGCCAGCGCGATGGCCATGGTGGGGACCAGGTCGATCCTGGGCGCGGGCAGCACCGGCGAGGGGCCGACCCCGGCGCCTGCGGGAAACACGGCGTTGGACCCGCAGCCGGCGAGGCTGAGGCACAGCCCCGCGACGGCGAGCCGGGCGGCGCGGGGCCGGGGGGCAGGGATCTTGGCGGCGACGCTCATCAGGCGGATCCTCCTTGGCGGCGCGCGTCGCGGAGTGCCGCGGCGGCGCTCGGTCATCCTAGCGCGGATGGGCTTCGCCGCCACCTCCCCGCCGGCGCCCGTCGTCACCCGCGCCTCCGGCCCAGCGCCGCGCGGGCGCACCCGCCTCCGCAGGCGGTCCGGTCGACGCGCGGCTCCCGCCATCTGGACGGAGCGGAAACCTGCGTCTACATTCCTCAGCGATCTGCCGACCGGCAGGTCAAGTTCTCGGGGCGGGGTGAAAGTCCCCACCGGCGGTGATGGCCTGGCGACAGGTCCGAGCCCGCGAGCGCGCCGAAGGGGCCCTCCTGACTTGGGGCGAGCCCGACGGTGGTCAGCAGAGTCCGGTGAGATCCCGGCGCCGACGGTCACAGTCCGGATGAAAGAGAACGGGAGCGCGGCCTCGGGGCCGGATCGCGCGCGATCCGGTCGCCTGTCCGCGGCGCTCGTAGCCCCGATTCATGTTTGTCCTGAAGGAGGGGCGCGCAATGGATCGGACCCAGACCCAATCCGAACGACCGGCGACCAAGGTCGCCTTCATACGAGCCCGCTGGCATGCCGGCGTGGTGGACGAGGCCTGCGCCAGCTTCGTGGCCGAGATGGCGCGGCTGACCAATGGCGAGGCGGAGGTCGAAGTGCTCGACGTCCCCGGCGCCTTCGAGATCCCGCTGCTGGCCAAGCGCCTCGCCGCCACCGGCCGCTACGCTGCGGTGGCGGGCTGCGCCTTCGTGGTCGACGGCGGCATCTACCGGCATGATTTCGTGTCGGAAACCGTGGTCGCAGCCCTGATGCAGGTCGGGCTCGACACCGGGACCCCGGTGCTCTCGGTCGTGCTCACCCCGCACAATTTCCAGGAGACGCCGACCCACGAGGCCTTCTTCCGCGATCATTTCGTGGTCAAGGGCCGGGAGGCGGCGGAGGCCTGCATGGCCACCCTCGACGCCCATCGGGCGGTGGAGCAGGTCGCCGCCTGAGGCCTGAAACAGACGCGCCCGGCCCCTTTCGAGGCCGGGCGCGAAACCCTGCGATGGCGCGGCGCGTCAGGCGCGCAGCGACCCGCCCGAGGCTTTCTCCACCGCCGCGACGACCTTCTTCGCCACCGCCTCGATGTCCTCTTCGGTCAGCGTGCGCTGCCGGGGCTGGAGCCGCACCGCGATGGCGACCGACTTCTTGCCGGCGCCGAGCGAGGCCGCCGCCTTCTCCCCCCCGAACACGTCGAAGACCGAGGCCCCGGCGATCAGCGCCTTGTCGGCGCCCCGCGCGGCGCGCAGCAGGGTCTCCGCCTCGCATTGCGCATCGACCACGAAGGCGAAATCCCGCTCGACCGCCTGCAGATCCGACGCGCCCAGCGCCGGGCGGGCGATGGCCCGGGTTTTTGGAATCGGGATCGCGTCGAGGAAAATCGTGAAGGCGGAAGCGGGCCCCTTCACGTCGAGCGCCTCCAGCGCGCGCGGGTGCAGTTCGCCATAAACCGCCAACGGAACCTTGGGGCCCAGCGACAGCACGGCCGAGCGGCCCGGATGGAACCACTCGGGCGCGTTGCGCATCGCCATCAGGCGTTCCACCGGGGCGCCCAGCGCGGCCAGAGCCGCCTCCGCCGCCGCCTTCGCGTCCCACAGGTCGACCGCCCGGCGCACGCCGGTCCATTCGCGCGGCGCGGTGGCGCCGGCGAAGACGCCCGAGGCGACCACGCGCTGATCCTCGGGCTCGCCGCCCGACCAGCCCGGCCCGATCTCGAACAGCGCCAGCTCGCCCGCGCCGCGGGCCTGGTTGCGCGCGACCGCCGCCATCAGGCCCGACAGCGGGTCCGGGCGCATATGGCTCATCTCCGAGCTGATCGGGTTTTCCAGCCGCACCGCGTCCGAGCCGCCGCCGAAGGCCGCGGCCTCGGCCTGGGAGACGAAGGAATAGGTCACGCATTCGTTCATGCCGGCGGCGGCCAGCGTGCGCCGGGTCGTCGCCTCGCGCTTCTGGCCGAGCGTCATCGTCGGCCGGGTCACGCCGGTGGACGGACGGGGCAGGGGCCGCGCCACCAGTTTGGTGAGCGAGGCGACGCGGGCGATCTCCTCGACCAGATCCGCCTCGCCCTGCACGTCGGGGCGCCAGGAGGGGACGTCGACCATGATCCGGTCGCCCTCGTCCCGCGGCGCGAAGCCGAGCGCGGTGAGAATCCGACGCTGCTCGCCCTCCGCGATATCCATGCCGACCAGCGACGCGCAGCGCGCCGGGTCCAGCCGGTAGGCGCGCGCGAAATCCGGGGCCTTGCCCGCGACGATGACCTCGGAGGGCTCGCCGCCGCAGAGCTCCAGGATCATCGCCGTCGCGCCCTCGATCCCGTCGACGCAGCTTTCAGGGTCCACGCCGCGGTCGAAGCGGTAGCGGGCGTCGGAGTTGATCTTCAGCTTGCGGCCCGAGAGCGCGGTGCGGATCGGGTCGAACCACGCCGCCTCGATCAGCACGTCGGTGGTGGTCTCGTCGCAGCCCGAGGCTTCGCCGCCCATGATCCCGCCAAGCGACTCGGCGCCGTTGTCGTCGGCCACCACCGTCATGCTTGGGTCCAGCCTGTAGGTCTTGCCGTCGAGCGCCTGCAGGGTCTCGCCCTCACGCGCGAAACGGACCTGGAGGTCGCCGGTCACCTTGCCCGCGTCGAAGACGTGCAGGGGGCGGCCGCGGTCATAGGTGAAGAAGTTCGTCACATCGACCAGCGCCGAGATCGGCCGCAGCCCGATGGCCCGCAGCCGGCGCTGCAGCCAGGCGGGCGACGGTCCGTTCTTCACGCCGCGCACCATCCGCAGGGCGAAGACCGGACAGGCCAGATCCGCGACCTCGGGGGCGAGGCTCACCGTCACCGGGGAGGCGAAGGCGCCCGGCACGGCCTCGATCGCCCTGGTCTTCAGCGTGCCGATCCCGCGGGCGGCCAGATCGCGCGCGATCCCCGCCACGCCCAGCGCATCGGGGCGGTTGGGGGTGATGGCGATGTCGAACACCACGTCGCCGAGGCCCGCGTAATCGATATACCGCGCGCCGAGCGGCGCGTCGGCCGGCAGGTCGATGATGCCGTCATGATCCTCGGAAATCTCCAGCTCACGCTCCGAGCAGAGCATGCCGTTCGATTCCACGCCGCGGATCACGCCGGGCTTCAGGTCGACGCCGGTGCCGGGGATATGGGTTCCGGGGGCTGCGAAGACGCCGATCAGCCCGGTGCGCGCGTTGGGCGCGCCGCAGACCACCTGCACCTCGGCCGAGGGCTTTTCGGGGCCGTTCGGCCACGTCTCCACCCGGCAAAGGCGCAGGCGGTCGGCGTCGGGATGGGGGCCGGCCTCGATCACCCGGCAGATGCGGAACATGCCCAGCTTGTCGGCCGGATCCTCCAGCCCTTCCAGCTCCAGCCCGAGATCGGTCAGCGTGTCCGCGATCTCCTTCGGGCTGGCGTCGGTGTCCAGATGCTCCTTGAGCCAGGAAAGGGTGAACTTCATCGCATGCGCTCCGCCGGCCGGGGGTCCGGCGGTGTTCTAGCCTGTGGGGCGCGGATGTCCATGGGGAGGGGGGCGCAAGGGGCGGGATCGGCGCAGGGAGGGCGCCAACCCGCCATGCGCGGCGGAGGGGAACGGCGGGCTGGCGCCCGCCCTACGCTTTCGTGACCGTCCGGAGACTCGCCCCAAGGCTGGCCGCCAGGATCGAGCCGATCAGGAAACCTTCATGGGTGGCCATCCGCAGCAGACCGGCGAGCGCCCCGGTCTCCGCCGCCGCCGGCGCCGTGATTCCGGTCACCTGGATCGCGAGCGCGCAGACCACGCCGCCCCCGCCGCCGAGGATCAGGGCGCCGGTGAGCAGGCGCAGCGGACGGATGCGCCTCGGTCCGTTGCGATTCGCGGCACGGGCGCGGATGGCGCGCAGCTCGGCCCGGGTCAGGGACGTGGTCGGCGCCTGGACGCGAACCTGACCAGAACCCTGCCCGGACGTCCGACCCGAAGCGCCGCCCGCAGCCCTGCGCATCACGCGCTCAACCCGCCCCGCATGGTCGGCACGTCCAGCGACGCGAAACCATAATGCTTCAGCCAGCGCAGATCGGCGTCGAAGAACGCCCGCAGATCGGGGATGCCGTATTTCAGCATCGCGATCCGGTCGATCCCCATGCCGAAGGCGAAGCCCTGCCACTTGTCGGGGTCGATCCCGCCGGCGGCCAGCACCTTGGGATGCACCATGCCGGAGCCGAGCACTTCCAGCCAGCCGTCGCCCTCGCCGACCTTCAGGGTCCCGTCCTTCCACGAACAGCGGATGTCGACCTCGGCCGACGGCTCGGTGAACGGGAAATGCGAGGCGCGGAAGCGGGTTTCCACGCCATCGACCTCGAAGAAGGCGGCGAAGAATTCCTCCAGCACCCATTTGAGGTTGGCCATGGAGATGTCGCGGTCGATGGCCAGACCCTCGACCTGGTGGAACATCGGCGTATGGGTCTGGTCGAAGTCCGAGCGATAGACCCGCCCCGGCGCGATGATCCGGATCGGCGCGCCCTGGGCCTGCAGGGTGCGGATCTGCACCGGCGAGGTATGGGTGCGCAGCACGTGGGGGGAGCGTTCGTCGCCTTCGCCCCCCTCGGACTTCGGGCGCGCCATGTAGAAGGTGTCCATCTCGGCGCGGGCCGAGTGGTGGCCCGGCATGTTGAGCGCGTCGAAATTATACCAGTCGGTCTCGATCTGCGGCCCCTCGGCCACCCCGAAGCCCATGTCGGCGAAGATCGCGGCGACCTCCTCGGTGACCTGGGAGACGGGGTGGATGGTGCCCGTCGCGCGGGGCCGGGGGGCGAGGGAGACGTCGAGCCACTCGGTCCTGAGCCGCTCCGCGAGGCCCGCATCCGCCAGCGCGGCGCGCCGGGCGGCAAGCGCCGAGTTCAGCTCGTCCTTCAGCGCGTTCAGCGCCGGGCCGGCCTGCTGGCGCTCATCGGGCGACATCTTGCCCAGTTCGCGCATCATCAGGCTGACTTCGCCCTTCTTGCCGAGCGCGCCGAGCCGCGCCGTCTCCAGCGCCGATTCGTCCGCCGCCTCGGCGATGCGCCCCAGCCAGGACGCCCGAAGCGTGTCCAACCCGTCCATGACGTCCTCCGCGGTCCGTTGCCCGTATTGCCGAAGGGGCGATAGCACGCTCGCGCGCGAACGCAAGCGATCCGGGGCCGCGGAAGCCGGTCGGCCGGGTCGGATCCGGCGAGGCCGCCCCGCGGCAGGCGCGATTACGATCCCGAATTGCGACGATTCCGCGGCCCCGCGAGGGGCCGCACGGCCCGCGTCATCGGCCGATCCCGAGGGGGACTTCAGGAGATCGGGGCGTCGAGCCGCGCGCGCAGTTCCGCCTGCGCCTCGGCGTCGATGGGAAACCGCCAGACCAGCGCCACCGCCGCGATCTTCAGCACCGCCGGGGCGAGCGCGTAGAGCAGGCCGAGCGTGGTCAGCGCGGCCGCCGACTGCGCCGCCGCCGGGACGGAGGCGTCGAAGCCCACCGCCGACAGGGTCAGCAGCGCCAGCCCCGCCGCGATGGCCTGCGCGGCCTTCGCCGCCACCGACCAGGCGGCGAAATAGGCGCCGGCCCGATGCTCTCCGGTCACCGCGGCGTCGGCATCTACCACGTCGGCCTGGATCGCGGGCGGCAGCGCCAGATCCGCGCCCAGCGCGAAGCCCGACAGCGCCGAGATCGCGGCGAAGGCCCAGATATCCCCCGGCCCCAGCAGCGGCGTCCACACGAACACCGCGCAGGCCCACAGCATCGCCACGCCCCAGACCTTGTGCTTGGGGAAGCGCCCGGCGAGGCGGCTCCACAACGGGGCCCCGATCACCGCGGCGAGGAAGTAGAGGATCAGCAGCGGGCCGGCGGCGTCGGGCGCCTCCAGCCGCTGCTCGACGAAGAACAGGAACATCGCGGCGGGCAGGGCGTTGGCGGCGCCGTTGACGAACCAGGCCGCGATCAGGCGCACGAAGGCCTTGTTCTCGGCCGCGGCCTTCAGCGACTCGCGCCATGCGAGGCGACGGGTGGAGCGGTCGGGCGGCTCCGGCGTGAAGGCGAGCGCCGCGCCCACCGCCAGCGGCAGGCCGATGGCCAGCGCCACGAACACCGCGGCGAGCCCGGCGCCGGCGTCGGAGCCGGTGGCGTAAAGCACCGCCGCCGCCACCATGCCCAGCAGACCCGCGCTTTCGCGCCAGGCGGTGACGCGGGCGCGCTCGGCATAGCCGCCCTCCAGCTCCGCCCCCCAGGCGAGATAGGGGGTCAGCGCCGAGGTCCAGCCCAGCATGAGCACGCCCAGCCAGATCCCGGCATGCACCGCCCCCGCCCCCTCGGGCGGGATCAGCAGGCGCCAGGCGGAGAACAGGATCAGCGGCACCGCCAGAGCCAGCCACGGCTTGCGGCGGCCGTATCGCGTGGCGAAGGCCCGCGGGGTCCGGTCCGACAGCACGCCCATCGCGGGGTCCGTCACCGCGTCGAGCAGGCGGGCGGCGAGCACCGCAAAGCCCAGCACCGCCAGATCGGCGCCGAGGCTTGCGTAATACGGGGCCACGTAGACCCAGATCGGGAAATGCAGCATGCCCAGCGGCGCCATCGGCGCCGCGTAGGCGACGAGGCGTCGCCAGGGAAGTCGGGGGTCCGGGGCGGCGCTCTGCGTCATGCTTCGCACATGGCGTTTCCGGGGCCGGGGTCAAGCGACGCGAAGCGATTGCGGCGCGATTGCGGCGGCGAGGCGACGGCCAGCGCGGGCGGGCTGCGGCGGTTCAGCGGATCGGCTCGATCCGGGGCTGGTCCCATGTCCGATGGGCGAGGTCGCCCAGCAGCGACGCGGCCAGCGTGACCAGCATGGCGGGGAACAGCGCCGGCGAGCCCGCGATGAGGATCCCGGTCGCCACCGCCTTGGCCAGCAGATGCTGGAACAGCGCGTCGGGCGTGGCGAAGGCGCCATGGGCGTAGGTGTCGAGCACCCCGCCGATGCCGCCCAGCACGCTCAGCACCAGTCCGGCCGCGAAGGCGGCGCCGAGCGCGCCCAGCACCTGCGCCCTCATCCCGCGCCCGAAGGCCCGCGCCACCAACGTCCAGCCGGCCCAGAGCCCGGCGGCGCCGGCGGCGATATGGACCCGCTGCACCGACTGGGCCGGTTCAGGTGGCAGAAGGGTGAAATGAAGATGCACCGCCGCCGCGCCGATCGCGCAGCACAGCACGGCGACCAGCAGGCGAGAGGAGGCGTAGGTCTCGCGCGCCGACGCGGCGGCGGACTTCCTGCCTCGGGGCTGGCCATGCTTCACGCGCTCACCTCCGTGCCGATCATCCGGACCCACAGCTTCTGCGGGGACGCAGGATCGCACGGAAGCGGTCGCGCGTTCAAGTCCGTTCATCTGGCGGCGCGGGGCGCGCGGCCCGTGCCGCCGATCACGCGGGCCGGCGCAGCGTCACCTGGGTGACGTCGGTGGTGCCGGCGCGGAAGCAGGCCGCGCAGCTCGCCAGATAGAAATTCCACATGCGGTGGAAACGGTCGTCGAAGCCCATCGGCGCGATGTCCTCCCACGCCCCGTTGAACCGGTCCCGCCAGCGACGCAGCGTCTCCGAATAGCTGTCGCCGAACTCGATGGAGCCGGCGAGCTCCAGCCCCGCCTGACGCGACACCTCGATCAGCCGGGTGGGCGAGGGCAGCATGCCGCCCGGGAAAATGTATTTCTGGATGAAATCCACGCCCTTGCGGTAGCCGTCGAACAGGGTGTCGGCCACCGTGATCACCTGCAGCGTGGCGCAGGCGCCGGGCTTCAGCCGGTCGCGCACGGTGTCGAAATAGACCGGCCAGAACTTCTCGCCCACCGCCTCGAACATCTCGATGGAGGCGATGCCGTCATAGACCCCGCGCTCCTCGCGATAGTCGCGGATCACGATGTCGACCCGGTCCGAGAGGCCGGCGCGCGCCATCCGCTCCTTCGCGTAGTCGTGCTGGGCCTGGGAGATGGTCAGCGCGGTCACCCGCAGTCCCCGGTCGCGGGCGGCGTATTCGGCGAAACCGCCCCAGCCGCAGCCGATCTCGAGGATATGGCCGCCCTCGGGCGCGCCCAGCGCATCGCAGATCGCCGCGTATTTGTTGAGCTGGCCGGCCTCGAGCGTCTCCTGCCGTCCGCGGAACAGGGCCGAGGAATAGGTCATGCTCTGGTCGAGCCAGCGGGAATAGAACGGATTGCCGAGGTCGTAATGCGCCGCGATGTTGCGCTTGGACCCCGCCACGGTGTTGCGGTTCATCCAGTGGCGCAGGCGTTCGATCATCCGGGCGAACGCGGCGCCGGAGAACTTGCGCGACATGTTCTCGTTGTTCAGCAGCGCCACGTCGAGCACCGCCTGCAGGTCGGGCGTGTCCCAGGCTCCGTCCATATAGGCTTCGGCGAAGCCCAGCTCGCCGTCGCGCACCAGCCGGGCGAAAAGCGTCGGGTCGCGCACCTCGATGCGCGCGTCGGGTCCGGGCGCTTCGCCGGCGGCGCGGAATTCGCGGCCGTCGGGCAAGGCGAGGGTGATGCTGCCGGAGGTCAGCCCACGGGCCGTTTCGAAGACCGATGCGAACCAGCGCGGCAGCCCTGTCTGTCCCCGAACGGTATCAAGCGGTTCCGTCATGTCGGCGGCTCCTCTGCGGTTCGGTGAAAAAGGTTAATATGGCGATAACGGCCGCGCCAGCCTCTTTGAGGCGACTCACGTGGCCGAAACCCGGTCCCGAGGACCCAATTCCACCTGATGGGGGCTTTCAGGCTTCGGCGCATGGGCCGCGTCGGCCCCGGGATAGCGCCGGAAGGGCGCGCGCTTGATCGCCAGCCGCAGGGCCTGCCAGTGAATCGCGGCCAGAACCTTGATCGACATCAGCGGCAGCGCCAGCGCCAGCCGGGCGAGCGTCGCGTCGGTCAGGGGCAGGCGGTCGCCGTTTTGGGCGGCGATCAGCACATCGCCTTCCGCCGCAGATCCCTGACGGATCCGCAGCGCCAGCCGCGCCCCCGGGGGGGCGAGGTGAAAGCGATAGGTCTGGTCCATGCCGATGAAGGGGGAGACGAACATCTCCTTGGCCTGCGTGTGGCGGCGGGGCGCGGCTTCGTCGGCGCCCGAAGCCTCCGCCGCCATCACATAGGCGCGCTGGTCGCCGAAGGTGTTCTTCACCTCGTAGATCACCGATTCCAGGCGCCCGGCGTCATCCTCGCAATAATAGACCGAGAGCGGGTTGAACACGAAGCCGAGCGCGCGCGGCATGGCCAGCAGGCGGATGCGGGCGGGGCGCTGACGTCCCGCCTCCGCCAGCCGCGCCTCCGCCCACGGCCGCAGGGGGGAGCCGTCGCGGGGCCCGTGATCCGCGTCGTGATGCGAAAAGAGCCCGCGCCGGTTGACCGCCAGCAGGCGCAGGCCCGCTTCGGTGTCCTCCAGCCGGTCGAGGTCCAGCAGCAGCGTCCACAGCCGGTAGCGGAACCGATGCGCCCGGGGCGTCAGCCGCATGTGCATGACATGGCCGAGATAGGCGCAGCCCTGGTCCGGGGGCATCGCCACGGCGCTACTCCGCCGCCGTGGCGGCGAGCGCCGGGGCGGGCGCCGGGACCGGACCGGCCAGCGGCGCGCCAAGGTCCCGCGCCCAGGCCGGCCGCGCCCCCAGCGCCGCCGCGGCGCGCAGGCCCGACCGCAGCCCGTCCTCATGGAACCCGTAGCCGAGCCAGGCCCCCGCATGCCACACCCCGCCCCGGCCCTGGATCAGGTCCATGTCGGCCTGCGCCTCGAAGCTCTCGGTCGAATAGAGCGGGTGGTCATAGGCGTATTCGCCATGCACCTGCGCCGGATCGGGCCGGCGCGAGGGGTTGAGCGACACGAAAAGCGGCAGCGCGGGGTCGAGGTTCTGCAGCCGGTTCATCCAGTAGGTGACCTGGGCGGGCCGCGACGCGTCGGCCTCGGCCCCGTCCGACAGGAAGTTCCACGACGACCACACCTTGCGCCGCTTCGGCATCAGGGACGTGTCGGAATGCAGCACCGCGAGGTTGCGCGAATAGGGGAAGGCCGACAGCAGCGCGCGTTCCTGCGCGTCGGCGTCGGTCATCAGGCCGAGCGTCACGTCGGCATGGGTGGCGAGGATCACCTGGTCGAACCGCCCCTCCGAACCGTCGTCGAAGCGGACATGCACGCCCGACGCGTCGCGCCGGATCTCCTGCGCGCCCACGCCCAGCGTCGCCCGCGGCCCCAGCGCCTGCACGGCGCGCGCGACGTATTCGCGCGACCCCCCCGCCACCGTCCGCCAGCGCTGGGCGGGGTCGAGGCCGGTCATCAGGTCATGATTGTCGAAGAAGGCCACGAAATTCGCGGCCGGAAAGTCCAGCATCCGCCGGGTCGAGGTCGACCAGATCGCGCCGCCCATCGGCAGCACGAAGCGGTCGCGGAAGGCGGTGGAATAGCCCCGCCGCTCCAGCCACTCGCCCAGGGACAGGCCCGCCAGTTCGCCGCCGGCGAGCTCCGCCGAGGCGGTGCGGTTGAATTTTCGGACGATCTCCAGCAGCATCTTCATGTGGCGCAGGTTGGCCCAGTTGCGCCGCTGCGCGAACAGGGTCCCGAGGTCGTCGCAGGCGTATTCGTAGGCCCCGCCGTTCAGCGAAAAGCCGAAGGACATGTCGGACCATTCGGTCTCCACCCCCAGATGGTCGAACAGCCCCATCAGGTTGGGGTAATTGCGCGCATTGCAGACGATGAATCCGGTGTCGACCGGGATCTCGCGCCCTTCATGGCGCACCGTCGCGGTGTTGGCGTGTCCGCCGAAACGCCCGTCCCGCTCGAACAGCGTCACGTCATGCCGTTCGCTCAGGGCGAGGGCGGCGCCGAGTCCCGAGATTCCGGCGCCGATGACCGCGATCTTCATATGTGCATGTCTCCCGTCAGGTTCGTTGATCTGGTTTTTTTTTGGGTAGTGTCAGGTCAGGCCGCGTCGCCGCGCGCGGCACGCAGGTCCGAATAGGCGGTCAGCGCCCGGTCCCGCCCGGCCTTGAGGCTGATGCGGGGCGCAGGCGCAGGGTCGTCGGGGGAAAGCCCCCAGGCGCGGGGGATGGCGTCGTGAAAGGCGCGCGCGCCGGCGCCTTTCAGCCAATGGGCGCGATAGGCGCCGTCGGGGTCGAATTTCTCGGCCTGGGTCTCGGGGTTGAACACGCGGAAATAGGGGGCGGCGTCGGGGCCGGACCCCGCCACCCACTGCCAGCCCAGCGCGTTGGAGGCCGGGTCCCAGTCGATCAATGTATCCCGGAACCAGCCCTCGCCGACCCGCCAATGGGTCATCAGGTGTTTCGTGAGGTATGAGGCGACCAGCATCCGCGCCCGGTTGTGCATGATCCCGGTGACGAAAAGCTCGCGCAGGGCGGCGTCGATCAGCGGCTCTCCGGTGCGGGCCTGGCGCCAGGCCTCGGCGTCGTCATTGTCCTCGCGCCACGGAAAATCGTCCCATTCCGCGCGCCAGTTTCCGGTTTCCAGCGCCGGCGAGTGGTGGAGGAGGTGATAGGCGAATTCGCGCCAGGCCACCTCCTTGAGAAATTTCTCCACGGCCTTGGCCTGCCCGTCCTGCCTGCGGGGGAGGGCCGCGGCCCAGATCCGGCGGGCCGAGATCTCCCCCACCGCCAGCGCGTCCGACATGCGCGAGGTCGCGTCCCGGTCCAGCCGGTCGCGGTCGGCGGCGTATTTTCCGACGCGCTCCTCGAGGAACGTCGCCAGCCGGGCATGGGCCGCGGCCTCGCCCGGCGCGGCATGGACGGCAAGCACGGGGGCGCCGCGGCGCATGTCGGCGGCCATGGCCCAGTCAGCCAGGCGGTCGCTCGCGGGCCACGTCTCGGGCGCGGGCCAGCGAGAAGGCGCGGCGATCGGCTCATGCACCACACGGTCGGCGATGGCGCGCCAGAAGGGCGAGTAGACCTTGTAATAGCCGCCGGTCTTGTTCTCGACCTCCCAGGGCTCATGCAGCAGGGCGCCGTTGAACGACCGGACGTCGAGCCCGTCGTCCTTCAGCGCCACCTTCGCCGTCTCGTCCCGCCGCCGTGCGGCGCGGTCATAAAGCCGGTTCCAGCGGATCGCCTTCGCGCCGGTTTCGGCGGCCAGCGCGCGCAGGACGCCCAGCGCCTCCCCCCGCCGCAGGATCAGCTTTGCGCCCAGCCCCTCCAGCGCGCCGGAAAGCCGTTCCAGCGACGCCTCCAGCCGCCAGCGATGGGCGGCGCCCAGCGCCTCCGTCTCCGGATCCAGGATCCAGACCGCGATCACCGGCCCGCGGAGCGCGAGGGCCGCGTCGAGCGCCGGGTTGTCATCAAGGCGCAGGTCGCGGCGCAGCCAGACCAGCGCCGGCGGCTGGTCTGAGGGCGCGGCGGGCGCGAGGGGAGCGGCGGCGTCATTCATGTCAGAGTGAGATACGGCGCCTCCCCGCTTTGGGTTCACTGCGCCGCACTGTTTCCTGCGAAACCTTTCGTGATCGTTGCCGAATTGACGACGGGGCGCGTGCCGGTCGTCAGGTCTCCTCGTCCTGCGCGCCGCCCAGGGCGATCCGCTTCACCTCCCGCCGCATGATCTTGCCGGTGGCGGTCATCGGCAGGGATTGCGCGAAATGCACGGCGCGCGGCGCGACATGGGGGCTGATCCGGGTGCGGACGCGGGCGGTCAGCTCGGCCGCGAGGTCCTCGGGCAGGGCCGCGCCGGGGCGCAGGACCACATAGGCGGTCACCGCCTCGGTCCGCACCGGGTCGGGCAGGCCGATGACGGCGGCCATGGCGACGGCGGGGTGGCCGGTGAGGCAATCCTCGATCTCGGTCGGCCCGATGCGGTAACCGGACGAGGTGATCACGTCGTCGCTGCGCGAGCTGAAGAAGAAATGCCCGTCCGGCTCCCGCCGCCCCTCGTCCCCGGTCCGCATCCAGCGTCGCCCGTCGGGGCCGGTCACGAATTTCTCGGCGGTCTTCTCGGGCAGGTTCCAATAACCCAGAAACATCCCCGGATCGGGGGCGAGCACCGCGATCTCGCCGACCTCGCCATCCGCGAGCTCGACGCCTTCCGAGTCGATCACGCCCACCACATGCCCCGGCACGGCCCGGCCGGTGGAGCCGGGGCGCGGCGGGAAGAGGGCCGCGCAGTTGCCCAGCACCAGGTTGCACTCGGTCTGGCCGTAGAATTCGTTGATGGTCAGCCCGAACGCCGCCTCCCCCCATTCCAGCAGGGAGGCGCCCAGCGCCTCGCCCCCCGACCCGATGGAGCGCAGGTCGTAGTCGTATTTCGCCCGCGGATTCTCCACCTGGCGCAGCAGCTTCAGCGCGGTCGGCGGGAAGAAGGCGTTGCGGATGCGGTGGCGGGCGACGAGGGCGAAGGCCTCCTCCGGGTCGAATTTCGACATGCGATGCGCGAGCAGCGGCACGCCGTGGAACAGCGCGGGGAGCATGACGTTGCAGAGCCCTCCCATCCACGCCCAGTCGGCGGGCGTCCAGAAGGCGTCGCCGGGCTGGGGGGCGAAGTCGTGATGGGTCTCGAACCCCGGCAGATGGCCCAGCACCACCCGATGCCCGTGCAGCGCCCCCTTGGGCGGGCCGGTGGTGCCGGACGTGTAGGACAGGAACGCGGGGTCGTCGGGCCCCGTCCGCACGGTTGCAAAATCGTCCCGGCCCTTGGCCAGCTCCTGCCAGAACCCCCACGCCCCGTCGCCGGGCCGGTCCACGGTCCACATGATGCGCAGCGCCGGCAGGTCGTCGCGGATCGCCAGCACCTTGGGCAGGTTGGCGGCGTCGGTCACGATATGACTGGCGCCGCTGTCGGCGAGCCGCATCCGCAGCCCGTCCTCGCCGAAGAGGGTGAAGAGCGGGACCACCACCGCCCCGATCCGGTAGCAGGCGAGGTGGGTGAGCAGCGCCTCCTGCGTCTGCGGAAGAAGCAGCCCGCAGCGATCCCCCCGGCCCAGCCCGCGCGCGGTCAGCGCGTTGGCGAGCCGGGCCGAGGCGCGGTCGAGCTCGGCGAAGGTCCATTCGCGCACTTCGCCGTCATGGCGCAGCAGGCGCAGCGCCGGGCGGTCGGGGGCGATCCGGGCCCAGCGGCCGCAGACCGCCTCGTAGATGTTGAACGCCGCCGCCGGATCCACCGCCTGGCGCGGCCAGCGGAAGCCGGCGCGCAGGGCGTCCCAGTCGCCCCCCCGCCGCGCCACCAGAGGCGTGCCGGGGGGCGGAAGATCGGGAGCGGCGGCGCTCATCCCCGACGCCTCAGGCCGCGACGGCGGGGTTGGAGGCGCCGAATTCCGGCAGCGCGTCGCAGCGATCGGCGAGCGCGTTCAGCTTCGCATAGCCCGGCTCCAGCAGATGCGGGTTGGTCGCCCGGATGAAATCCCGGGCGATGGCGAAGCACACGTCGGCCCCGTCGGGGCGATCGCCGCCATGGAAGCCGGTCTCGGGCGCGCGGGCCTCCAGCACGTCGAGCCCGCCGGCGATCTGGCCTTCGAGCCGGGACCGCCACTCGGCCCACTGGAATTCCTCGGGGCGGCGGTTCTTCTCGTAGACCAGCGCCACCCCCTTCTCGACCGTCGAATGGGCGTAGGCCATCGCCTGCATCACCTCGCGCCTGGCCTTGCCGGAGGCGGGGATCAGGCGGGCGTCGGGGGCGGCCTGCTCCTCCATCCAGTCGATGATGGCGGCGGTCTCGATCATCGGCTCGCCATCCTCTGGCACCAGGATCGGCACGCGGCCCATGGGGCTGACGGACTTGAGCGTCTCGAAATCCGGGCCGTTGACCATCAGCGGGCGGCGTTCGAGCGCGATGCCCTGCAACGCGGCCCAGATGGCGACGCGCCGCGTGAAGGGGCTGAGATCGCGTCCGTAGAGAATCGTGGCCATGCGGGCCTCCCTGATTGTTATGCGCGAGGTTTGCAGCCCCGGGGGCTGACGCGCAAGCGACGGGCGTTCGGGGGCGCAGTCGGGGGCGTCACGGCCGGGGCGCGGTCCCCGCCTCCCAGTCCAGCGCATGCTCGAGCCGGTCGTTGCCCCAGAACAGCTCCCCGTCCGAGGTCACGAAGGTCGGCGCCCCGTAGATGCGCAGCCCCATCGCCTTTTCGGTCTGGTCGCGCAGGGCGGTCTTGATCGCGTCGTCGCGGGCGGCGTCGAAGGTCGCCTCGGGGTCGAGCCCGAGGCCTGCGAGGATCGGGGTCAGCGTCTCGAGAAGCGAGATGTCATGCCCGGCGGCGAATTCGGCCAGATAGACGCCGCGGGCGAAGTCGGGGAGCTGGGCCGGGGCCAGCGCCAGCGCCACCCGGGCGGCGAGCAGCGAGTTCTGCGGGAACGGCACGGGCGCCACCACCGGCGGCAGGGCCTGCAGGGCGGCGAGCCGCTGCATGTCGCGCAGCATGTTGGCGCCCTTGTTGGGGTAGATGGCGAAGGGCGAGGTCTTCCAGCCTTGGGCCACGAAGATCGGGCCGAGCAGGAAGGGCCGCCAGGTCACGTTCACGCCCCGCGCCTCGGCCTGCGCCTCGACCCGCTGGGCGGCGAGGTGGGAGTAGGTGGAGGCGAAGTCGAACCAGAATTCGACCGTCGCAGGAGGTTCGGAGGCGGCGGGCGCGGGCGACGCCGCAACCGCAGGAGAAATATGGGGGTCGGACATCGGGGCCTCCGCGCCGCCCGCCCGCGACGGGCGTCATCGCGGCCCCTTCCGCGCGGCGCCGCGCCCCCGCGCCGCGGCGTGAAGCGTCGGGGGCGAAGGCATCTGATGCGGCCCCGCCTCGCGGGTCAAGCGCGAGGTCGGGGGCGGGGTCGGGCGCGTCGGCGCGAAGCGCAGCAGGGGCGCCGCGCTCAGCCGGCCGCCATGCCGCCGCGGGTCCGGGCGGCCATGGGATGCGCCATGGGGTTGGCCAGTCGCTCGGCCAGCGCGGGGGCGGCGGCGGCCATGACGGGCGCGGGGGCCGCGCCCCGCGCGGGTTCTTGCATCGCGACCGGTTCGGCGAAATTGCGCCCGCCGAGGCTGCGCAGCCGCGCCAGCGCGTCGCGCATCCCGTCGGCGATCCACAGTCCCGCCCCACGGGCCGGCCGCGGCGGCGGCGTCGCCTCCTCTTCACGGTCCAGCGCCCGCAGGCGGCTGGCCTGGAGTCCGTTTCGCGACCGCGTCTGACGGGCGGCGACGCGGCGGGCGCGGCTGCGGGCCAGCGTCGCGGCGCGCGCCTCGTCGTCCTGCAGGATCGAGGCGAGCATCACCATCGTGGCGATGCCCAGCGCGAACACCAGATGCCCGACGGTCATGTAGGGGGTGATCAGCGGGATCACGTACCAGGCGCGCCGCGCGGGGCGCGAGGCCTCGGACGCCACCCTGAGCCCGAGCGTCGCCCGCGTCGGGCTCAGCGCCAGCGAGCAGGGCCGCACCATGCGGAAGCCGCCGGTCAGCATCATCGCCCAGGCGGCGAAATAGGCCAGGCTCAGCCCATAGACCGCGAGATCGGAATCGAACGCCCACACCACATGCGGGATCGGCCGCCACAGCGCGACCAGCGCCGCCAGCGCCGCGACGGTGGCGATCAGGTAGGTCGGACGCTCCGCCTCCGCCGGCAGCGGCCGGGCCCAGCCGCGATACCGGCGCATGCCCCAGTGCTGGAGCGCGAACAGGGCCATAAGCGCAATGTCGAGCGCCATGGCCGGCGCCACCGGGACCGGCGGCCGCGCCGCGCCGTTGTCGATCGTCCAGGGCACGCCGACATCGCCGATGAACCCGATCAGATAGACCATCGCGGCCAGCGCCAGCGCATGGGCGACGATCGAGTAGAGGCGAATGGACAGCTTCGCGATCATGGTTTCCGCTCTTTGCCGGACATTTGCAGGGACGGCCGGAACGCAACGCGAATCCCGGCGCTGACGCCACTCTGATTGAAATTGTGGCCGATTCGCCGTGACTGGGGCGTGACGGAGGGGAAGTCGACCCTTTCCGCCGCGACCGTCGGGATCCAGGCCGTCTCCGCGACGGGCGCGCCCGTCGATCCGGCCATGATGCACGCGATGGCGAGATCGACGCAATACGGCGACGTGGTGACCGCGAGGCGCCCTTTCGCCGTCGGGTCGGGTCGAGCTAAGAAGACGTCTCCCATCGCAGAGGTTCTCCCATGTCCAAGCCCGGTTCCGCATCCGTCACCGCCAATATGCGCCACGGAGGCCGGATTCTCGCCGATCAGCTGCGCATCCTAGGCGCTGAGATAGTGTTCTGCGTGCCGGGGGAAAGCTTTCTCGGCCTGCTCGACGGCCTTCACGATCATAAAGACGCCATACGCACGATCGCTTGTCGCCACGAAGGCGGCGCCGTGAATATGGCGGAGGCCTACGGAAAACTGACCGGAAAACCGGGGCTTGCCGCCGTGACCCGCGGCCCGGGCGCCACCAACGGCTCCAACGGTCTGCACAATGCGATGCAGGATTCGACCCCGATGATTCTTTTTATCGGCCAGGTCAGCCGCAACCATTTCGACCGCGAGGCGTTCCAGGAGATCGATTATCGCCGCATGTTCGGCGAGGTTTCCAAGTGGGTGGCGCAGATCGAGGACGCGGCCCGCATCCCCGAATACATTTCGCGCGCCTGGGCCGTGGCGCAGGAGGGGCGACCGGGCCCCGTGGTGCTGGTGCTGCCGGAGGAGACGCTGTCGGACCGCGCCGATGTGCCGGACATCCGGGTCCCCGCGCTCGCCTCCGCCGCGCCGACGCCCGCCGCGATGACCCGGCTGGGCGAGATGATCGCCGCGGCCGAAAACCCGGTGATGCTGATCGGCGGCGGGGCGTGGTCGCCCGAGACCGCCGCCGCGGCCGCCGCCTTCGCCGAGGCGCAGGGCCTGCCGGTGGTCACCTCGTTCCGTCGCCAGGACTACATGGACAATCGCCATCCCCAGTTCTGCGGCACGCTCGGCATCGGCGCGAACCCGGCGCTGGTGAAATACGTGCGCGAGGACTGCGACCTGCTGATCAATGTCGGCTCGCGCCTGGGGGAGATCGCCTCGCAGGGCTATGAGCTGCTGGGCGTGCCCAATGTGCGGATGCCGCTGGTCACCGTGCATCCGGGGCCGGAGGAGCATAACGTCGTCTACGCCTCCGACCTCGCCATCGCCTGCCGGGCTTTGCCGTTCTTCGAAGCCGCCGCCGTCCTGCCCAAGCGCCCCGGCCCGGTCCCCGGCGTCGCCACCCTGCGCAAGGCGTATGAGGGCTTCTCCGCCCCCGTTCCCGGCATCGGCGCGATGGACATGGGCGAAGTGATCGCCGAGCTGAACCGGACGCTGCCCGACGACGCCATCGTGTCGAACGGCGCCGGCAACTACGCGATCTGGCTGCACCGCTTCCGCGAGCATCGCGGCTACCGCACCCAGCTGGCCCCCACCTCCGGCTCGATGGGCTACGGCGTCCCGGCGGGCGTGGCGGCGGCGCTGACCCATCCCGACCGGGTCTCGGTGGTGATGGGCGGCGACGGCTGCTTCATGATGACGGCGCAGGAGATGGCGACGGCGGTGCAATACGGCGCCAAGGTCATCGCCATCGTGGTCAACAACGGCATGTTCGGCACCATCCGCATGCACCAGGAACGCCACCACCCCGGCCGGACCATCGCGACCGAGCTCTTCAACCCCGATTTCGTCAAGCTGGGCGAGGCCTATGGCGCCGGCGCCGAGCGGGTGTCGAAGACCGAGGATTTCGCCCCCGCGCTCGCCCGCGCGCTCGCCGCGCCGGGCTGCTACCTGATCGAGATCGTGGTGGATCCCGAGGCGCTGACCCCGGTCAAATCGCTCTCCGCGATCCGGGCCGAGGGCGAGGCCGCGCTGGCGGGCTGATCCGCCTCGAGCCCCCCCCTCCCGGTCCGCCGGGGCGGGGAAAGGGGGCTATTCGGCCGCGAGCGTCTCGGGCGTCGGGTCGCCCGCGGCGGCGGCGTTGCGTTCGCGCCGCGCCGCCTGCCAGGCGCGGATGAAGCGGAAGTCCATGAAACCCATGAACAGCGCCGCGCCGAGGAACATCATCACCAGATAGGCGATGCGCGAGCCGGAGAAATCCACCGTGCTCGGGATCGCGAACAGCGCCAGGCCGCTGACCATCTGCGACGGCGCGATCAGCAGCAGGTTGATCAGGTTGTTGCCGAAATGGATGCCCGCCGCCGCCCCGAGATTGGCGGTGCGCGAGGTCACCGCCGCCATCACCAGCCCGAAGACGAAGTGATACCACGACATCGAGAACAGCCCGCCTTCGGACGGATGCGCCAGCCCGAACAGGATCGAGGGCAGCACCGACCAGCCCAGCACCGACATCGAGCGCGCAGCGAATTGCTGGAGCATGTAGCCGCGGAACATCAACTCCTCCGCCACGCATTGCACGAAGACCATCGGCACGCCGATCGCGGCCAGGACCAGCCAGGAACGGAGGTTCGGGAAGATCAGGATCTCGTCGGCATGGTTCCAGAGCAGCGGCCCCCAGGCCGCGGCGCCGACCAGCAGCGACACGGACATGCCCAGCCGGAAATGGCGCCACTTCATCTTGCCGTCCGGGCCGAAGAGGGTGTTGGCCTTGCGACGATGGACGAGCGGCAGCACGATCCACAGCGCCGGCCAGACCGCGAGGAAAGAGCCCAGCGTCATCAGCACGCCCAGCGGCGAATGCAGGTCGGTGGAGCCCGGCAGCAGGTCGTCGCCGCTGCGCCCGACCAGCGCCTCCGCGGTGCCGAGGCGCGCGATGCGCACGAAGACCAGCACGAAGGCCACCACCAGCAGTCCGCCGATCAGGGTCCGCGCCACGGTCGCGCCCTTGCGGGCGGGCTCGGCGAAGGCGATCAGCGGGTGCTTGAACTCGGTCATCGGCTCCTGCCGGCCAGAGATTTTCAGCGCGACACTACGGGGGCGGCCCCGCAACGTCCACTGCAATTGTTCATTATTTGTTCATAAAACACGACGTGCGCGCCTGAAGCGTCATTAAGATCCCGGACGCGGAGACAATTCAACGTGATCCGTCGCGAGGACGCGCCGCCGCGCCCGGAAACCGCACGCCGGATGACGCAGGGCGCGCCGGGGGGCGCCGGGCGATTCTCCCGCCCCGCCCGCGCCCCGTCCCCATCTGCCGCAGCGGCGCGCCGGGGGCGTGGCCGCGACGCCTTCTCGCCCTTGTCCTGACCGGCCGGCGACGCGTATCGTCCGCCCAGCATGCGCGACGGGGCCGCCGTCCGCCGGGAGGATGCCGCCGCAGACACGGACCGCCCCGTTCAGACCGCCTCAGTCGGATCGATTTCATGGACGCCAAGACCAGCCTGAAGAACCGCCTGCCGAGCCGCCATGTCACGGAAGGCCCGCAGCGCGCCCCTCACCGCTCCTATTACTACGCCATGGGTCTGACCGACGAGGAGATCCACCGTCCCTTCGTCGGCGTCGCCACCTGCTGGAACGAGGCCGCGCCCTGCAACATCGCGCTCAACCGCCAGGCGCAGGCGGCGAAGCTCGGCGTGAAGGCCGCGGGCGGCACCCCGCGCGAGTTCACCACCATCACCGTCACCGACGGCATCGCCATGGGGCATGAGGGGATGCGCTCCTCGCTCGCCTCGCGCGAGGCCATCGCCGACACGGTCGAGCTGACCATGCGCGGCCACGGCTACGACGCCATCGTCGGGCTCGCCGGCTGCGACAAGTCCCTGCCGGGGATGATGATGGCCATGGTCCGGCTGAACGTGCCGGCGGTGTTCATCTATGGCGGCTCGATCCTGCCGGGCCGCTACCAGGGCCGCGACTGGACCGTGCAGGACGTGTTCGAGGCGGTGGGCCAGCACCAGGCCGGCAACCTGTCGGACGCCGAGCTGGAGGCGATCGAGCGCATCGCCTGCCCCTCCGCCGGGGCCTGCGGCGGCCAGTTCACCGCCAACACCATGGCCTGCGTGTCCGAGGCCATCGGCCTCGCGCTGCCTTTGTCCTCCGGCGCGCCTGCGCCCTACGAATCCCGCGACCAGTTCTGCGAGGCCTCCGGCCAGGCGGTGATGCGGCTCATCGAGTCCAACATCCGCCCGCGGGACATCGTGACCCTCGAAAGCCTGCAGAACGCCGCCCGCATCATCGCCTGCACGGGGGGCAGCACCAACGGCGGCCTGCACCTGCCCGCCCTCGCCCATGAGGCGGGGATCGAATTCACGCTCGACGACGTCTGCGCCATCTTCCGCTCCACCCCCTATTTCGTGGACCTGGTGCCGGGCGGCAAATACGTGGCCAAGGACCTTTACGAGGCCGGCGGCGTGCCGGTGGTGATGAAGGAGCTCGCCAAGGGCGGCTTCCTGCATCTCGACTGCATGACCGTCACCGGCAAGACCATCGGCGAGAACCTCGAGGAGGTCGTCGGCGCCCCCGACGGCAAGGTGATCTATCCCATCGAGACCCCGCTCTCCGCCACCGGCGGCGTGGTCGGCCTGATGGGCAACCTCGCCCCCGACGGGGCCATCGTGAAGGTCGCGGGCATCGCGCCCGAAAACCAGGTGTTCACCGGCCCCGCCCGCGTCTTCGAGAACGAGGAGGAGGCCTTCGAGGCGGTCCAGAAGCGCAGCTACAGGGAAGGCGAGGTCCTGGTGATCCGCAACGAGGGCCCCGCCGGCGGCCCCGGCATGCGCGAGATGCTGTCGACCACCGCCGCCCTTTCGGGCCAGGGCATGGGCAAGAAGGTGGCGCTGATCACCGACGGCCGCTTCTCGGGCGCGACGCGCGGTTTTTGCGTGGGCCATGTGGGCCCTGAGGCGGCGCATGGCGGGCCCATCGCGTTGCTGAAGGACGGCGACATGATCACCATCGACGCCATCAAGGGCGAGCTCTCCGTGGCGCTGACCGACGACGAGCTGGCGGCGCGGAAGGCCGACTGGCCCGGGCCGAAGCCGACCAACTACGCCTCCGGCGCGCTGTGGAAATACGCGCAGCTGGTGGGCTCGGCGCGCTATGGGGCGGTGACCCATCCCGGCGCCGCGCATGAGACCCATGTTTACGCCGATCTCTGACCTGGACGGAGGCGTGATCTTTCCCGAAACGATCCCCCGCCCCGCCAGGTTCCTGCCCAGGGTCCTGCGGCGCGCGGCCCTGACCCTGGTCGGGCTCGGCTGCCTGACGACGCTGCAGGGCTGCCTGCCGCCGCCGGCCGCGGTGTCCGGCGCCACCCCGCTCGGTCCCTCGGTCACCGCCGGGGGCCGGATGGTGCGCCTGACCCCGCCGCAGGGCTTCTGCGTCGACCCCGACAGCATCAAGCCAGGCGGCGCCGCGGCCTTCGCGCTGATCGAGGATTGCGCCCTCGCCGCCTCCCTGCGCGCGCCCCCTGGCGGGGCGGCCCCGCGCGAGGCGCTGGTCGACGGGCTGGTGACGCTGTCCATCGGCGACACGCGGCTCTTCGCCAAGGGCCTGAACGACGAGGGCTTCAACGAGCTGGAGCGCTACCTGCGCTCCGACCGCGGCCGGACCACCGCGGGCATGGGCGGCGACCCCGAGACGATACGCATCCTGCAGACGCGGCGCGCCGGCGACACGCTTTACGTGCTGGTCGAGGACAAGGGCGAACAGGTGGTGCCGGTGCTGGGCGTGCGCTTCTGGCGGGCTTTCACCGAGGTGAACGAGCGGGCGGTGATCGCCTCGCTGGGCGTTTTCGACACCGATTCGATGCGCGACGGGCTGAAGCTCGCCTATCTGGCGCGGGTGGTCACCGCGCTGAAGCAGGGCAATGGCGCGATCCCTGAGGCGGATGAACTGCAGGTGGCCGCCGCCGCGCCGCTGGCCGCGCCGCTGGCCGCGCCCCGGCCCGG
>NZ_JBSRTQ010000024.1:0-36473 GCF_055129145.1 Albimonas sp.
GTCCAGGTCGCGGGAGATGAACTCGCTGCCGTTATCGACCCGGATCGTCCGGGGATAGCCGAGGCGGCCGCACACGCGTTCCAGCGTCTGCACCACGTCCTCGCCGCGATATGCGAAGCGCGGATCGACCGCCGGACAGAGCCGCGAATGGGTGTCCACGACCGTCAGGACCCGCAACTTCCGGCCCGTGGCGAGCTGGTCATGCACGAAGTCCATCGCCCAGACGTCGTTCGGCCCAACCGCTTGCTGGCGATCCTCGCGCAGCTTGGCCTTTACCCTGCGCTTCGGGCGCTTGTTGCGGAGCTGAAGCCCCAACTCATTGCAAATCCTGCGGGTCTTCTTCATGTTCACCCTCCAGCCCTCGCGCCGCAACAGCACATGCACCCGGCGGTAGCCGTAGCGCACGCGCGTCTCGCAGATCTCCCTGATCCGGCGTTCCAGTCCGGCCTGCCCGGTGCGACGCGACTTGCAGTGGTAGCTGGACGTGTCGAAATCCAGAATCCGGCATCCCCGCCGGATCGACACGCCCCAGTCCACAAGAAGTCCGTCGACCAGCTCCCGCAAACGGGCAGGCCTCAGAGCTTTCGGCGAATGACGTCCTGGAGCATCTCCCGGTCCAGCGTGAGGTCCGCGACGATCTTCTTCAGCCGCGACCGGCGTACTTCTTGCGCCAGTTGAAGTAGGCAGTGTCCCGAGGGGTGGTGTAGGAGGCCGCGCGCGGAGCCCCCGGCGTAGCGCAGCGCGCGGCCGCGGGTGACGCTGGCGGTCATCGCCGATCTTCGGAGAAGGTTCGGGTTGCGAGACCTGGAACCGACAACGGAGATGACGATGACCGATGACCGATGACCGATGACAGAATCGGCGCTGATCGAACTGGTTGAGAAGCATGCGGACGGCGACCTCGTACGCGAGATGCTGGCGTTCGCGGCCGAGCGGATCATGGAAGCCGAAGTTGAGGCGCGGACCGGCGCGGCCAAGGGCGCACGAACGCCGATGCGGGAGGTCCAGCGCAACGGCTACCGCGACCGAGATTGGGATCCCCGGGCCGGGCGGATAACGCTGGAGATCCCGAAGCTGCGCAAGGGCAGCTACTTTCCCAGTTTCCTTGAGCCGCGAAGGACGGCCGAGAAGGCCTTGGTCGCCGTGATCCAGGAAGCCTACGTCCACGGCGTCTCGACGCGCTCGGTCGATGATCTGGTCAAGGCGATGGGCGCGGGCGGCATGTCCAAGAGCCAGGTCAGCCGCCTCTGCGCCGAGATCGACGAGCGGGTGAACGCCTTCCTCTCCCGGCCTCTGGAGGGGGCATGGCCCTATCTCTGGCTGGATGCGACATACCTCAAGGTCCGGGAAGGCGGGCGCATCATCAGCAAGGCCGTGATAATCGCGGTGGCGGTCAACGAGGACGGCAAGCGTGAGGTTCTGGGCGTCGCCACCGGCTCATCCGAAGCCGAGACCTTCTGGACCGAGTTCCTGCGGTCCTTGGCCGGCCGAGGCCTGCGTGGCGTGAAACTGGTGGTCGCCGACGACCACAAGGGCCTGCGGGCGGCCGCGCGCCGGGTCTTCAACGCCACCCATCAGCGGTGCCGCATTCACTGAATGAGGAACGCCCTGGCCCACGCGCCGGCCAAACAGCGCACCGCGGTCGCAGCGATGCTGAAGACGATCTTTGCGCAAGAGACCAAGGCCGAGGCCGAAGCACAGTGGGAGATCGTGGCCGACGCCCTGCGGGAGAAGCAGCCCAAGCTCGGCGCCTTGATGGACAGCTCCCGCGACGACGTGCTGGCCTACATGACCTTCCCCCGCGAGCACTGGACCCAGATCGCCTCGACGAACCCGCTCGAAAGGGTGAACCGCGAGGTGAAGCGGCGCGCCGATGTCATCGGCATCTTTCCGAACGACGAGGCCATCATACGCCTTGTTGGCGCGCTGATGCTGGAGGCCAACGACGAATGGGCTGTCGCGCGGCGGTACATGAGTCTTGAAACCCTCGCCCGCGTCATCGACCATCCCAACATCAGGCTGCCCGCCGTGGCTGCATGATCAAGCCCTGACCTCTCCGAGGGTCGGCGCTCCTACACCACGTCGTGGGACACTATCGCGTCCATCCTTGCGCGTCCAAAGTTCGATATGGTGTTGACTAATACGCTTAGGGAAATATTCCATAGCGTCGAGGCTCCAGTCTTTGACCTCAAAGACTGCAATTCCGATATTCGGATGCATTAGAACAAAATCTGGGCGCAAGCCATTGAGATGTGGCTGAACGTAGATTTCCCATTTTGAGTCAAGTTGCTGATGAAAAAGGTTAAATACCATTCTTTCACCCTGCGTCAACTGCTGGCGCAGGTTCGACAACTCCTCCAATGGAGGTTCGATCAACCGCTGATGGGGTGCAGACATAGCCTCGAAAATTCGGTCGCCAGGTGCCAGTGTGCCAAGTCCGAGAGGCGGCTTGGAAATCGGAAGCTCAGACAATCTACACGCCCCCCCATAGACCCATAATCGCAAGGGCATGATGAATTTGGTTTGCCTTGGGCGGAATCGGCGCAACGCACAACGCCTGTTCGACTGAGCTTCAGTGAAAGCTCGCCTGAAACGTCGTCGCCGTCAGCGAGACATGCGCGTCCAGCGGCGGATGCAGCTCGAACGCCTTCGGCTCGCGTGAGAAATTCCAGAGCCGGAACAGACGCCAATCCGACCGGCGCTCCTCGGCTGCGGAAAGCTCGTTGCGGGTGATGTGGAAGGGCGTGCGCTCCCATCCGTTCGTCGTCTTAACCTCGATCAGCCGCGGGAGCCCGTCCGGGGCGAAACTCGCGATGTCGTAGCCCGCGCCATCGCCATCCTCCTCCGACACCCAGCGCACCTTGCGCGCCAGATCGTCCCGTCCTGCCGTCCGCAATGCCGCCCGTTCATGCGCGAGAACGCATTCCTCGCCAGCGCGGCCGAGGGCCCGGTTGCGCTCGTCCCGACCCGCCACGTCGAACTTGCGGGCGATGTGCAGCATCTGGTCCAGCTCCTGCGGAGGCGGCTGGTTCGACAGCGTCGGCGGCGGCCCGATCCAGATCTGGGCCGGTTCGCGTAGGCCCGCGGCGGGTTGCAGCCCAGGTTGGCGCCCGAGCCAGGCCGGGTTCAGCGCCAGCCACCGCGCCACGGCATCCACCAAGGTCATCTGAAA
The DNA here is from genome assembly GCF_055129145.1 of Albimonas sp. Lineage (NCBI taxonomy): Bacteria > Pseudomonadati > Pseudomonadota > Alphaproteobacteria > Rhodobacterales > Paracoccaceae > Albimonas > Albimonas sp. The sequence goes on from NZ_JBSRTQ010000024.1 coordinate 3,173, forward strand.
ATTGAACGCGGGCTTGTAGCCGGGGATCAAGTCCTCTCCGAGCCCCTTCAGCACCGCGCTGATGTTCTGGTGCTTGAACTCGACGGACCCCTCGGACCGGTCTTTCAGCAGCGGCAGCAGCGCGCGGCGATGCTCGGCCTTGCTGTAGCGGCGCGCCGAGATGTCGTCGGCCAGCATCGCGAAGTAATCCGCGACGATCAGGTCGTTCTCTTCATCCGTCCAGGGACCATTCGACATTGCGCCAGGCTATGGGCACGAAGTCTGTTTGTCATCAGAGACTTCCGGCAGAGTCCTGCCTCGCTTCGGACGCTTCCGCCGGACTTGGGGATCGGCCGCCACGGAGCCGTCCTTCTGACCGCCCTGCGCTTTCGTGTCGGTCTCCGTCACCGGAATATTTCGCGAACGGGGCGAACCCATGAACGCGGCAACCCATTGGAGATGCGAGGATGTTTCGCGCCGTCCCGTGGCCGTCAAGGGGCGCTCGAAGAGAGACACGGGCCATTCGGAGACCCATTCTGCGTCGAGCGACCAGTCTCCGGAAGGCGGATGGCCCAGCCAACGCCCTTTGAAACAAAAAGAAAAAAGGCCCCAATCGGGGCCTTGGACGGTTTCAGCATTTGAATGTGGCGAGGGGACGGGCCTGACGTCGAACCTTCTCCGGCCCCTAAGCCTTTGAAGATTATAAATTCTATAACGTAGGTCCCACGGGTGGGCCCAGCTGTCACGATAAGGCGATCCCGGACGCCCCCCCGCGGCTCGGCCGAAGCCGGACTTCAATGCCGCCTGCCAGACCCGCGCGTCAGGCGCCAGCACGATGAAGGTGGCGCGGACGTTCAATCCGGCTCTGCAGCGGCAGAAACGAGTGGGTCGGGCCTGCACGCGGCTCCCCCGCTCCGCCTCGGTGGTCGACACGCTTCGGGCTCGGAGCGATCGAGGGGGGGCCGGTCGCGTTCCAACGCGGGCGCGCCGCAGCGCCCCTGACGCCGGAAACCGTCGCTTACCCGTCGCAAATTCTCCCCATAAACTTCATCCATACACGAAGATCGGACAGTTCCCACCTGTTAACCATCCCCTCGGTCAAGGCGCTGAGAGGCGCCCCGATGCCGTCCTGCGCGCCTGCGCCAGCCATGCCGCGGCTTCAGCCGAAGCTGCGTGTCCGAGGAGAGGCCTTCCGTGTTCACGCTTCAGATTCTTCACGCATCGGATCTCGAAGGCGGCATCGACGCCATCGAGAACGCCCCCAATTTCGCCGCCGTGGTCGAGGCGCTCCAAGCCGACGCCGAGGCCGGTTCGATCGCCTCGATCCTGCTGTCGGCCGGCGACAACTTCATTCCCGGCCCGTTTTTCAACGCCGGCGGCGACGTTTCGACCACGCCCGCGCTGGAAGGTTTCTACAACGCCCTCTTCGGCCTGATCGACGTCTCGGTCCTCGCCGCCTCGGCCGACGCGAACGGCGACGGCTTCTTCGACAATGACGAGATCGACGCGGCGCTCGCCGCCGATGCCGGCCTCTCGGCCGCCGACGTCTACGTGATCGACGTGAACGGCGACGGCTTCCCCGATTTCTTCGACGAGATCGACAACCAGGAAGGCCGCATCGACATCGCCATCATGAACGCGCTGGGCTTCGACGCCTCGGCGCTGGGCAACCACGAGTTCGACGGCGGCGCCGACTTCCTCGAGAACATCATCAATTACGATGCGGAAGAGGGCAATTCGCTGTCTTCCACCGGCCTCGCGCAGATCCTGGCGGCCTTCCCCGGCCATGTGAACTTCCTGCAGGAAGTCGACACCCCCGGCGCGCAGTTCCCGTATCTCTCGGCGAACCTCGACTTCTCGGCCGACGGCGATCTCGGGTCGCTGTTCACCGCCGCGATCCTGGCCAACACCGACTTCGCCTCCGATCTCGCCTCCGCGCGCGAGGATCTGGCCGACCCGACCGTGACCGGTTCGGATTCGAATGACGCCAAGATCGCCCGCGCCACGGTGATCGAGCGCGATGGCGAGCGCATCGGCGTCGTCGGCGCCACCACCCAGCTGATCGAGACGATCAGCTCGGTCGGCGACGTGTCCGAGACCACCTCCCCCGGCTTCAACGACATGGCGGCGCTCGCCGCGGCCATCCAGCCGCAGATCGACGCGTTGATCGCCGATGGGGTCAACAAGATCGTGCTGGTCTCGCATCTTCAGCAGCTGTCGCTGGAGACCGAGCTCGCCGGCCTGCTGTCGGGCATCGACGTGATCGTCGCCGGCGGTTCCGACACCCTGCTCGCCGACGAGACCGACGTGCTGCGCGACGGCGACGAGGCGGCGGACGGCTATCCGCGCCAGGAGGTCAACGCCGACGGCGACCCGGTGCTGATCGTGTCGACCGACGGCGAATATTCCTATGTCGGCCGCCTGGTGGTGACCTTCGACGACGACGGCGTGGTGATGCTCGACGCGCTCGACCCCGCCGTCAGCGGCGCCTACGCCACCGATGCGGCGGGCGTTGATGCGGTGGGCGGCGACGTGACCGCCGGCGCCGCCGCGGACGTGGCCGCGCTGACCGAGGTGGTCACCGGCATCGTGACCGTGCGCGACGGCGACATCCTCGGCGAGACCGAGGTGTTTCTCAACGGCGACCGCGCGTCGGTGCGCACCGAGCAGACCAATCTCGGCGACCTGACCGCCGACGCGAATCTCGCCGCCGCGCGGGCCATCGACAGCTCCATCGTCATCTCGATCAAGAACGGCGGCGGCATCCGCGCCTCCATCGGCGACGCGGGCGACGGGACGGACGAGCCGGGCGCCACGGCCGCCAACCCGTTGTCCGGCAAGGCGGAAGGCCAGATCTCCCAGCTCGACGCCGAGAACGCGCTGCGCTTCAACAACTCGCTCGCCACCGTCCACATCACCCCGGCCGAGCTGAAGATCGTGCTGGAGCACGCGGTCGCCGCGACCGAGGCCGACGCGACGCCCGGCCAGTTCCCCCAGATCGGCGGCTTCGCCTTCTCTTTCGACCCGACCGGGACCGCGCAGGTGCTGGGCGCGAACGGCGTGCCCACCACGGCCGGCGAGCGCATCGTCAACGTCGCCCTGATCGACGCGACCGGCGCGCCGACCGTCTGGCTGATCCGCGACGGCGAGGTGGCGGCGGATGCGCCCGCGAGCCTCGGCGTGGTGACGCTGGGCTTCCTCGCGACCGGGGGCGACGGCTACCCCTTCGCGGCCTTCTCCGAGGCGACCGAGCTGGGCATCGCCGAACTCGACGCCTTCCGCGACTATCTCGGGGCCGAATTCCCCGAAGGCGGCGAAGACGACTTCGCCATCGAGGACACCCCGGTCTTCGCCGACACCCGGATCATCAACCTCGCCGAGCAGCCCGACGCGCTGGTCGACGCCCCCGCGCCGACGGAGGAATTCTTCCTGTCGCGTCGCTGGCAGTACCAGCACGAGAGCGACCCGGAGAACGAGGACAGCCCCGAGGCCGCGTCCGAGGTCGTGTCGCATGACAACGGCACGCTGGTCGTCACCAACGGCAACCTGAACCGCATCGACGTGCTGCGCGCCTCCAACGGCACGCTGAAGGGGTCCATCGACCTCACCGCGCTGCCGGGCTTCGACGGCGTGCAGTCGGTCGCGATCAAGAACGGCCTGATCGCCGCCGCCATCTCCCGCGACGTGACCGAGATCAGCGTGTTCGGCGAGACGCAGGACGCGTCCCAGCCCGGCTTCGTGGCGATCTTCGACGCCGAGACGCTTGCGCTCATCTCCACCGTCGACGTGGGCAACCTGCCCGACATGGTGACCTTCACCGCCGACGGGAACACGATCCTGGTCGCGGGCGAGGGCGAGTTCAATGAGGACACCGACAGCGCCGACAACCCGCTCGGCACCATCGGCATCATCGACGTGACCGACCCGGCCGCGCCGTCGGCCCGCGTGCTCGACTTCACCGCCTTCGACGGGGCCGAGGACGCCGCGCGCGCCGCGGGCGTGCGCGTCTCCGACGGTCTGAGCCTGTCGCAGGACCTGGAGCCGGAATACATCTCCATCGCGCCCGACGGGACCACGGCCTATGTCTCGCTGCAGGAGAACAACGCCATCGGCGTCATCGATCTGGAGCGCAACCTGCTCGTCGACATCATTCCGCTCGGCCTCAAGGACCATTCGGTCGCCGGCGCGGGGCTCGACACCGACGACAACGGCGTCGCCGAGATCCGGCTGGTCGACAACCTGGTCGGCATGTACATGCCCGACGCCATCGTGTCCTTCGAGGTGGACGGCAAGACCTACATCGCCACCGCCAACGAGGGCGACGGCCGCGGCTTCGACGAGGCCCGCGTCGGCTCGCTCGCCGAAGACGGCCTGATCGACCCCGACGTCGACATCGCGGGGCTGGAGCGGCTGACCGTCTCGACCGTCGACGGCGACACCGACGGCGACGGCGACATCGACGTGCTGCACGCGTTCGGCGCGCGGTCCTTCACCATCTTCGACGACGAAGGCGAAGTGGTCTTCGACTCCGGTTCGATGATGGAGGAGTTCCTCGCCGCCAACTACCCCGAGCGGTTCAACGACGACAACGGCGAGGACGGCGAGAACCGCTCCGACGCCAAGGGCCCCGAGCCCGAGGCGATCGAGGTCGGTCAGGCCTACGGCCGCACCTTCGTCTTCGTCGGGCTGGAGCGTGACTCGGGCATCTTCGTCTTCGACGCCACCGACCCGGCCAACGCCGTGATGGTCGACTACATGCCGGGCTTCGGCAACGGCGACCGCTCGCCCGAGGTGATCGAGTTCATCTCGGCGGAGGACTCGGCCTCCGGCTTCGCCCAGATCGCGGCATCCTATGAGATTTCGGGCACCACGTCGGTGTTCGACATCCTGCCGGCCGAGCCGACGATCATGCAGATCCAGGGCCGCGGCCATGTCTCGGCCTATGCCGGGCGCACGGTCACGACCTCGGGCGTGGTCACCGCGGTCGACGACAACGGCTTCTACCTCCAGGACCCGGACGGCGACGGCGACGACGCGACCTCGGACGCGGTCTTCGTCTTCACCGGCGGCGCGCCGATGGTGGCGGCGGGCGACGCGATCGCCATCACCGCGGCCGTGTCGGAATACATCCCCGGCGGCGCCGCCAGCGGCAATCTCTCGGTCACCCAGCTTTCGGGCGCGTCGATCGAGGTGCTGTCCTCGGGCAACGCGCTGCCGGCGGCGACCATCCTCGGGGCCAACGGCCGGGCGATCCCGACCGAGGCCATCGTGTCGGACGCCGACGAAGGCGTGAACCATCAGGAGAACGCCGGCGACTTCGACCCGGAGAACGACGGGCTCGACTTCTACGAAAGCGTCGAGGGGATGCGCGTCACGATCGAGGGCGGCGCGGTGATCGCGCCCACCAACCGCTTCGACGAGACCTGGGTGGTCGCCGACGGCGGCGCCGGGACCACGCCGGGCCTGACCTCGCGCGGGACGCTCGCGATCAATGCCGACGCCGACGGCTACGGCGACCTCAACCCCGAGCGCATCCAGCTGCAATATGACAGCGGCCTGCTGCCGGAGGGCTTCGAAGCCCCGACGCTCCAGACCGGCGACGTGCTGGGCGACGTGACCGGCGTGGTGGGCTACGAGTTCGGCAACTACCAGATCGGAGTCACCGAGGCCTTCGAGGTCGCGGCCGCCTCGACCAACGAGGCCGAGGTCACCCGCCTGCACGGCACGTCGAGCAAGCTGACCGTGGCCACCTACAACGTGCTCAACCTCACCGCGGCCGAGGCCGACGAGGATGCGGCGCAGATGGCGGCCATCGCCGGCCAGATCGCCGGGGCGCTCGGCGGACCCGACATCGTCGCCCTGCAGGAGATCCAGGACGACACGGGCGAGACCGACGACGGCGTGACCTCGGCCGAGGCCACGCTGCAGGCGCTGGTCGACGCCATCGAGGCCGCGGGCGGGCCCCGCTACAGCTTCGTCTCGGCCGAGGTGGTCGACGGGGCCGACGGCGGCGTGCCGGGCGGCAACATCCGCAACGCGTTCCTCTACAACGCCGACCGGGTGGAGCTGACCGAGGCGGAGACGCTGGACGAGGCCGCCTTCGCCGCGCGCGGGGTCGATGCGACGGGCGTGTTCGACGAGACGCGCAAGCCGCTGCTGGGCCGGTTCGAGTTCGCGGGGGAAGAGATCACGCTGATCAACAACCACTTCTCCTCGCGCTCCGGCTCCGACCCGATCTTCGGCGGTCCGCAGCCCTTCGAGCAGGGGGGCGAGGCGGCCCGCGCCGCCCAGGCCGCCGCGGTCAACGCCGTGGTCGACGCGATCCTCGCCGAGGACGCGGGCGCCCGCGTGGCGGTTACCGGCGACCTCAACACCTTCGAGTTCGTCGACGAGATCGTGGAGGATCTTCAGGGCGTCGGGGCCGAACAGGCGCTCACCGATCTCGCGTCGCTGTCGCGCTCGGACGACCGCTACTCCTACATCTTCGACGGCAACGCCCAGGTGCTCGACCACATCCTCGCCTCCGACAGTCTGCTCGCCGGGGCCAGGGTCGACTACGTGCACGTCAACACCGACTTCGCCGAGGGCGCTTCGGACCATGACCCGGTGCTGGCGCAGTTCTCGTTCAACCCCGGCGAGCGCGTCGGCGGGACGCTGGCGGGCGAAAGGCTCGTCGGCGGCGCGGCCGACGATCTGATCCTCGGCCGGCTTGGCGCCGACGTCGTGAGGGGCGGCGCCGGCGACGACGATCTGCGCGGCAACTACGGCCGTGACGAATTGCGCGGCGGGGCCGGCGAGGACTGGCTGGAAGGCGGCTTCAACACCGACAAGCTCTGGGGCGGCGCCGATGCCGACACCTTCGTGCTGGTCAAGGGCCGGGGCGTCGACCGGATCTACGACTTCGACGTGACCGAGGACACGATCCTGATCGCGGGCTTCGGCGAGGACGTGTCCTTCGACGACCTCTCGATCACCGACCGCCCGTTCCTCGGCCGCGCGGTGATCGAGGTCGATGGCGAGCGCCTCGCTTCGGTGGTGATCGAGGACGCCGCGACGCTGACCGAGGACGTGTTCGCGTTCCTCTGATCGGGCCTCTGATCGGGCCTCTGAACAGGCTTTCGATCAGGGCGCCGCCATCTGCGATGCGGGCCGGGGCGAATACGCCCCGGCCCGCACGTGCGCTCGGCGGATCCAACCGATCCGGCGTTTCCGTCCGACCTTTCCGGTCCGGCGCGATTTGCAATCGCCGATGGCGCGATGAAGCGGCATGGCCTCGCAGCTTCGCCGGATCGAAACGCCCCGATCTCCGAACAGGGTTCCGGCGTGCTTCCCGCGCCAGCTGAGGAAGATCGCCTGAATAGCGCGTCCGGAATTCGCAGTGGCGCGAGGGCGCCCGTTCCATTCCCGGCGAGCGCCGTCGTGACGGGAGACTCGCGCGCCTGGCGATCCGGTCTGCGGAGAAAGGAGGCTCGAGCGACCCTGTGGCGCGCGGCCGGAGAGGTATTCCACCTACTGACGGCGGTGCGCTTTTTCGGGGAGGACGACCTCGTGCGAAACCAGATCTCGAAACCGGGCGGAGAGCCAGTGAAGAACCTGTCTCTAGGCTGTGTCGACGAAGTCGCTGATCCACAGACGGATATAGGTGATCTGGACGAAGCCGAGGTAGCTGGCCGCCGTCTTGTCGTAGCGGGTTGCGACGCGTCGGGCGTTCTTGAGGCGGTTGAAGCATCGCTCGATGCGGTTGCGCAGGGCGTAGATGACCCAGGTTTCCGGGTCCGAGATCGACCGCTTCGTCGACGATCTCGTCGAGCCGGCGGTCGAGGCTGCAGCGAACCCGAACCTTGGACCGCCCGGTTCTGCAAATCCCGGGCGTCGTCATGACGGCTGGCCGGAAGCGCCGCCGACGTCGATGAACGATATCGGGACCTTGCGCCTGATCACGCTGCAAGGTCTCACCTCGTTGCGGGCGCGTCGCCAATCGTCCGGCTTTCGCGGGCGCCGGCAAGGCTCATGAATTAGGGGGCGTTCATACATGCCGCCCTCAGCGTGCCGTCGAAGCCTCGATGAACCTGTTTTCGGTGAGCTTCCCGGGGCGTGAGACCTCCAGGGTCATGTCATGGGCGCAAGCCCCCGGGTCCAGGTCGCAGGACACGAGCTCGCGGCGCAGATCGACGCGGATGGCTGTCGGGAGGCCGAACGCGGCGCAGACGCGCTTCCAGCGCGCCATCCCATCCTCATAGCAGTTGCTGAGCCTCGGATCGCGCAGGGCGTCAGATGGGGCGTGTTCTCGGGACGCCGTTTCCGGGATTTGGGTCGCCCGCCCCGCCCCCCGCCTTCCGGACGTCGCCGCCGGACCGCGATGCCGCCGGCGCCCTTTGCGAGGGCGCCGGCGGGCAAGCCTCAGAACGCGCGGCTGAGGCTGAGCGAGGCGCCCAGCCCTTCGCCCTGCACGCAGCCCTAGCCGTCGTAGCAGACGCCGGAATAGTCCTCGTCGAACAGGCTGTTGACCATCAGCGACACCGCGCAGGCCCCCGCCTCGTAGCGGATCGCCATGTCGGTCAGGGTATGCGCCGGGGTGCGGCGGCCCTTGTCCTGGGTGGAGAAGGACGCCGACACGTAGCGCACGCCGGCGCCGACCGAGAGGCCATCGATCAGATCCGAGGCGTCGTATTCCAGCCAGACCGAAGCCGTGTGATCGGGCGCGAAAGCCGCCTCGTTGCCGATCTGCGACGCATCGGACGACGAGACGATCTCGGTGTCCAGATTGGCGTAGGCCAACGTGCCCTGCCAACGCTCGGCGAGCCTGCCATGGGCCTCGAACTCCCCCCGCGCGCGGAGATCGGGCCGGCCGACCTCCTCTCCGATCCCGGCGCGCTTGCGGGGCGGGGGTTTCGAACCCTCTGCGGGGCTATGGTCGGCGCGGGGCTGGCGACGTCGGGGCTGCTGCAGGGGCTGACCCGCAATCCGCTGGCCGATCCGGGGATCACCGGGATCAACGCCGGCGCGGCGCTGGGCACGTTGGGGCTGCTGTTCGCCCTGCCCCAGGCCGGCGGCGGACCGCAGCTGGTCGCCGCGGCGGCGGGGGCCGGCGCGGCCGGCGCCGGTCTGGGGACGCTGGCCGGCGTGGCAGGCGGCGGCCTGCGCCTGCGCCTGCCGCTGGCGGGTCTCGCCATCGAGGCGCTGTGCCTGTCGCTGGTCTCCGGCCTGGCGCTGAGCGACGCGACCTTGCAGAGCCGTCACCTGCACTGGCTGGCGGGCGCGCTGCCCATGGCGCCGCTGCATGAAGGCCCAGCGCTGGCGGCGGCGCCGTCCCTTATCGCACTGCCGCGGCTTGAGCTCTTGTCGCTCGGCGCCGACCGCAGCGCCAGCTTCGGCCGCGATCCGCGGGTCACCGCCTGGATGACGTTCGCGCTGGTCACCGCCTTGAGCGGGGCGGCGGTCACGGCGGCGGGCCCGATCTCGTTTCTCGGCCTGATCGCACCGTTCCTCGCGCGCCGGATCGCGGGCGAGAACCTGCGCCGCGCCGGCTCATCTGCGTCCCCGGGGGCGCGGCGATCCTGCTGCTGGCCGACGTGATCGGCCGGGTCGCCCTGCGCCCCGGTGGTTTACCCGCGGGAGTGATCCGCGCCTGCGCGCGGCAGCGGCCGCCACACCCCGAATGCCAGTTGCAACGCCCGGTTCACCGCCCCCGGCAGAACCGACATATGGGTCTCGCCCGCGTAGGTCTCATAGGTGACCTCGACGCCCGGATGGGCGGCGAGCGCGTCGGCGAAGTCCTGCGCGGCCCCGACGGTGCGGGTGACGAGGGCCTGGGCGCGGCGCGTCTCGGCCTCCGCCCCCGCCTTCTGGAAGGGCGGATAGCCGCGGCCCGGCGGCGGTCCGAAATCCCAGGACCGCCGGAAGGCGTCGTAGGGTCCGTCGGTCGGGCCGCCGATGCCGATCAGCACGCCCCAGCCGAGGTTGGTCCCGGCAGGCCAGAACGCCTGCGCCCGCATGGCGTCCACCGCGGTGGCGATGACCGCGTTGCCGTCCGTCAGAACCAGGCCCGGCCAGCCGCGCTCGGGCGCGGGACCGGCAGGAGCGTAGAGGAAAAAGCGGCGGATGGCGCCGGTCTCACGGTCGGGCGGATCATGGATCTGGATGCCGCCAGGACTGTGAAAGGCGGGCGCGGGGGGGCTCGGTTCGGACAAGGGTCACCTGATCGGAGGCAGACGGGGAGCGGCTGGCGGCCGGACGCGAGGCCGGGCACGATCTGGCAGGGGCCTGTCTAGCATCGTCGGCCCGCACGACAAGCGTCGGAGGAGGGCGCGGCGACCTGCCGGACGGCCTTCCACGCTGAACCCGTCGCCTCGGGTGGGGCTCGGATCCAGCCGGATCTTGAGCCGCAAGCCGAGGCTTCAGCTCGCGCCTCCTCGCCGCTCCCGCAAGTTCCGCAGGTTTGGCAGGCCCCACCGCCCTTCTCGCCGGGTGCGCATGCCTCGCGCGTTCAGCGCGCCGCGATGCCACGAAGGCTCACCGCGCCCTCAGCCCGGATCGCCTCCATCACGGCCTTGAGTTCGCGGGCCAAGTCGTCGGCGTCGGCGGCGGCGCCACAGGACCAGCCGGGCGCGGCGGGCTCGCAGATCCTGGCCGCGCGCCTTCAGACCTGCCGCGCCACGACCTCCGGCGGCATCCGGCCGCGCAGAAAGATGGCGGCCATGATCGCGATGTTCAGCAGATTCCAGACGATCCCGTTGATGAACGCCAGCCGATAGGACCCTGTCAGGTCGTAGATCACCCCTGACATCCAGCCGCCGAGCGCCATGCCGAGGATCGTCGACATGATCACGAAGCCGATCCGCCCGGCGGCGTCGCGGGCCGGCAGGTACTCGCGCACGATCAGCGCGTAGCTCGGCACGATTCCCCCCTGGCTCAGCCCGAAGACCAGCGACACCACGTAGAGCGAGGCCAGCCCGTCGAAGGGCAGGTAGAGCACGAGCGCCAGCGCCTGCAGGACGGACCCGAGCAGCAGCGTCCTCACCCCGCCGATCCGGTCGGCGATCAGCCCGGAGGCCAGCCGGCTGAAGATCCCCGCCGCCAGCATCGCCGCCAGCATCTCGGCCCCCACCGCGACGCCGTAGCCGAGGTCGGCGCAGTAGGCGACGATGTGGACCTGCGGCATGGACATCGCGACGCAGCAGCCGATCCCCGCCAGGCCAAGGAGCAGCATCAGGGCGCGTGGAGACAGGCCGCTTTCCCGCAGCGGGGGCTCAGCCTCTCCATTCGCCCCGCCCGCCGCCGCCGGTCCCCGTCGAAGCGCCAGCGCCAGGGCGGGCAGCGCCACGAGGCAGACCGCGGCGACGAGCAGATAGGCGTCCCGCCAGCCCTCCGCCTCCAGCGTCCCGCGCAACGCGAGCGGCCATACCGCCCCTGCGAGGTAGTTGCCGCTCGCCGCCACGGCCACGGCGATCCCGCGCCGCTTTCGAAACCAGTGCGATATGTCGGCGATAAGCGGCCCGAAACCGGCTGACGAGGCCGCCCCGATCACCGTCTGCACCAACGCGAAGACGACGATCCCTGACGACGATGCGGCCATGGCGAAGGCTGCGGCCAGCGCCAGCCCCGCCCCGGCGAGCACCACGGCCAGTCCGAACCGGTCCACCAGACGTCCGAGCCCGAAGTTGCCCGCCGCGAACCCCAGCATCGTCGCCGTGTAGGCGAGCGCCGCGTCGCCGCGACCGATCCCGAACTCCGCCTGCACCGCCGGCAGCACCAGGATCACCGACCACATGCCCACGCTCGCGATCGTGGCCGCGACCACCGCCAGCGCCAGCCGCCGCCAGGCGCGCGGCCCGTCGATCCCCCGGTTCATCTCGAACGTCGTCGCCACGCGGGCCCCCTGCACGCCTTCGCCGTCCCGAGCAGCCGGCGACCGAAACTAGCGGGCCCGATCGAGCCACGCCAGCGGCCTCCGTGATGTTCGTCTTGCCGGCTGCCGCGGCCGCTTGAATTGATCGGAGAGCGGCGGGATCCGGTCAGCCGCGCCACCTTCAATCATCGGACCAAAATGACCACCTCCGCCATGCGCCCCCACCCCCACTCCCATCCTTCCAAGCCCATGCCCGACATTACCGTGGTCGACGCCATCATGGGGTCGGGAAAGACGACCTGGATGATGAAGAAACTCGAAGACGAGGTCACGCGCGCCAAAGGCCGGCGGTTTCTCGGCGAGGACGACGCGACGCGCTACATCTACGTCGCCCCTCTGCTGAAAGAGGTGGAGCGGGTCATCCAGTCATGCACGACCATCGGGTTCCGCCAACCGCTCCAGCTCGGCTGCCGCAAGGCCGCTGACCCTGCCCCCGCGGATGCCCCCGAATTTGGGTTAGGCTGTTCTCCTGAGAAGGAGAGACGCAGATGCGCAAGAGCCGTTTCAGCGACGAGCAGATCATCGCGATCGTGAGAGAGCATGCAGCGGGCCTGGGCACGGCGGAGCTGTGCCGCAAGCACGGGATCAGCGACGCGACGTTCTACAAATGGCGATCGCGTTACGGCGGCATGGAGCCGAGCGACGCGAAGCGGCTGAGGACGCTGGAGGATGAGAACGGGCGGCTGAAGGTCCGAAGGGACCGTGGCCGCAGTGCGGCCGCGTAAGCCCGCAGGACGCTGGCGGAATCGGTGATGGACGTCTCGACGCTGCGCGAGATGCTCGGAAAAAACTTCTGACGCCTGGTTCAAGGGTGAGGCGGATCAGCGAGCCTTCCAGTGGAAGGATCGCCCGCCGAACGCCGTGAGCTGGGCGATGACTGAGAAGCGCTATTCGCAGCGGCGCGCCTGCGCCCTGGTCGGGCTCGCGCCGAAGACCTTCCGATACGTGTCGAGCAGACCTGACGACGCCACCCTGCGCGGCCGCCTGAAGGCGCTGGCCGACGAACGCAGACGCTTCGGCTGCCGCCGCCTGCACATCCTGCTGCGGCGCGAGGGCCTAGGCGTGAACCACAGCCGGAGGGGACCGTGGCCCCGGTGGGGCCGCGTAGGCCACTGCCGTCTTCACGTCCCGCACCGTCGCCGGCTTGAGAGCCGCGAAACCCCACCTCGAAGCGTCCTCGCCCCGCTCGAACAGGTATTTCGGAAGGGCTTGGCTGATCGGAGTCTCCGACCGCACCGCGACGGCCTTGAACGTCTCCAGCTCTTCGTCGGTGGCCTTCCGCTTGCTGGCACGGCCGAACTTCTCGGCTTCGACGATGTCTTCCAGAATGGCCTGCGGATCTATCTCGTAGGGGTCACCGGCCGCGCTGGCCGCGTGCTCCTCGAGGACCGATCGCCAACGCTCCGCCATGTCCAGAGTGAAGGTGGAAGACCCGTGGGCGGCCTCCTCGAGCTCCCGTATCATGCCGAGCAGCTTGTCGCGCATCGACATGGCCTCGCGCTTCCTGCGGGTGCCGAGGCCTTTCTTGATTTCGCCGCCGAATGGTTTGCCGGTCCATGGGATCTGGGTCCCCGCAAGAAGGTCCGGCGTCTCCATCCGGAAGACCCAGCCTTGGCCCCGCGGTTGCATCAGGTAGCTCATGTCGTCATCACCGCCGTCCTTGTGGTACAAGACGGACCTCAGCGGCGATGCACTCATCCCGAATTTCTCTTGCTTATCAATAGCGTAAGGGTATTGGCGGAGAGACAGGGATTCGAACCCTGGGAGGGGTCGCCCCCTCAACGGTTTTCGAGACCGCCCCGTTCGACCACTCCGGCACCTCTCCATGATCCCGTGGTCGGATCGCCGGCACGTCTAGCCGCGTGCAGGAGCGGATGCAAGAGGGTCCGGACGGGTTGCGCGCATCCGTCCGCGCATCGGGCGGGAGGGGCGCGGGGAGGCGCGGTCCGGCGGCTCCCTCCCGACGCCCGGAAGCGCCGGGAGGGCCGCGTTCAGGCGGCGCGTCCGGCGCGGCGGTCGGCCTTGAGGCGGTCGGCCAGCCATTCCCCGATCATCACGCAGGTCATGTGGGTGTTCGCCCGGCAATCCATCGGCATGATCGAGGCGTCGGCCACCCGCAGCCCCGGCACGCCCTTCACCGAGAGATCCGGGTTCACCACCCCCTCGCGGTCGTTCCAGGCGCTCATCCGGCAGGTCCCTGCGGCATGCTGGATGTCGCCCACCTGCATCAGGATCAGCGCGTCGAGCTCCGCATCCGGCAGCGCGGCGGCGGCGGCGAGGTCGAGCCCCGACTCGGCCAGCGTGAAGCGCTCGGCGATGTCGCCGAGACCGGGCTCGCGCGAAAGCGCCAGCACCCGGCGCACGCCGTCGCGCATCCGGACCATGTCGCGGGGATCCGACAGCATGTTCTCCTCGATCCGCGGGTCATCCTCGACCCGGGCCGAGGTCAGCGTCACCTCGCCTCGCGAGAATGCGTCATAGAGGCCGATGCCGATCGCGCCCTGCCCGTTCGGCGCGTCGGTCCCGTCGATCTTGCGATGGTTGAAGCCGATCAGGATCATGTCGCGGATCCCGCCTTCGCCGAGGCCGGACGAATAGGTGACGCAGCAATTGGTGTGCCGCGCGTCCGGGTCGACGACGGCGTGCTCGGGCTTCAGCGTGACGCCGACGCGCAGCATCGGGTGATCCATGAAATTGCGCCCGACGCCCGGCATTTCGCGCTGCACCGCGATGCCATGTTCGCGCAGATGCATGCTGGGCCCGAGGCCGGAGCGCATGAGGATCGCGGGCGAATGCACGGCGCCGGCGCAGAGCACGATCTCGCGGCCCTGGAAGGTCCGCGCCTCGCCGGCCACCCGCGCCACGACGCCGGTGGCGCGGCCGTCGGTCAGCTCGACCCGGTCGGCCAGCGCGTCGCCGACGATGGTCAGGTTGGCGCGGCCGCGGGCGGGCTCGAGATAGCCGTCATTGGTGGTGATCCGCTTCAGGGCGCGGGAGTTGATCGGGTAGCAGGACACGCCCTCCCCCGACGGCGCGTTGAGGTCGGGGTTCCACGGATACCCGCCCGAGAGCCCCGCGTCGCGCAGCCCCTTGTCGACCGGCCCCCACGTCTCCTGCGGGGCGCGGTAGATCGGGATCGGGCCGCCCTGCCCGTGGTGGTTGACGCCCGCCATCTCCGGATCGTCCTCCATCCGCGCGAAGAGCGGCAGGACGTCGGCGGCGGACCAACCCTCGCAGCCCGCCGCTTCCCAGGCGTCGAAGGCCGCGCCGACGCCCCAGATGGCGATCTGGGCGTTGACCAGCGAGCTGCCGCCGAGGCCGCGCCCGCGCCAGTAATGCCGCGGCTGCTGGACCGCGGTGCGCCGGCTCCACACGCCCGGCCACTGCCACGCCGCCTGATGGGCGGGCTGGTACATGAAGGGGAAGATGTTGGCCGAGCGCGCGGCGTCGGGCGCTTCGGCCGCGCGCCAGTCGGCGCCGGCCTCCAGAAGCAGCACGCGGCAGGCGGGATCCTCGGACAGGCGCCCGGCCAGCGCGGCGCCGGCGGACCCGGCTCCGACGACGATCACATCGTAGACGTCGCTCATGAATGCAGTTCCCTTTCGCATGGCTGGGGCTCCGGTCAGGGCGAGGGGGACCGATGAGCCTGCGAACGATCAGAGCGCAGGCGCGGCCCCGGCGCAGCGCGGCGAAGCGGCGCGCCGGGGACTGGGGTCGCGG
This sequence comes from Albimonas sp., assembly GCF_055129145.1. Classification (NCBI taxonomy): domain Bacteria; kingdom Pseudomonadati; phylum Pseudomonadota; class Alphaproteobacteria; order Rhodobacterales; family Paracoccaceae; genus Albimonas; species Albimonas sp. The sequence goes on from NZ_JBSRTQ010000024.1 coordinate 18,780, forward strand.
CCAAGCCCGGGGCGAGGGACGCTACAGCTTCGCCCCCCGCAGGCGCAGCGCGTTGCCGATCACCGAGACTGACGAGAGGCTCATCGCCGCCGCGGCCACCACCGGCGACAGCAGCAGGCCGAAGACCGGGTAGAGGATGCCCGCCGCCAGCGGCACGCCCGCGGCGTTGTAGACGAAGGCGAAGAACAGGTTCTGGCGGATGTTCGACATCGTCGCCTCGGCCAGCCTTCGCGCGCGGACCACGCCGCCGAGATCGCCCTTCACCAAGGTCACCCCGGCGCTTTCCATCGCGACGTCGGCGCCGGTGCCCATGGCGATGCCCACATCGGCCGCGGCCAGCGCAGGGGCGTCGTTCACCCCGTCGCCGGCCATGGCGACCGAGAGGCCCTCGCCCTGCAACCGCTCGACCAGCGCGTGCTTGTCCTCGGGGCTGACGCCGGCATGGACTTCGTCGATGCCCAGTTCCCTGGCCACCGCCTGCGCGGTCGCCTCGGCGTCTCCCGTAGCCATCACGATGCGCAGGCCGGAGGCGTGCAGGGCGCGGATCGCGTCCGGCGTCGTCTCCTTGATCCGGTCGGCCACCGCGATCAGCCCGGCGGGGCGGCCGTCGACGGAGACGAACATCGCGGTGCGGCCCTGCTCCTGCAGCGCCCGGGCGCGCTCGGCCAGCGCCCCCATCTCCACCCCCAGATCCGCCATCAGCGCCGCATTGCCCAGCGCCACGGCGCGGCCGTCCACCGTGCCCTTCACGCCCTTGCCGGTCACCGCCTCGAACGCCGAGGCGTCGGCCTTCGGCGCGTCGCGCTCCGTGGCGCCCGAGACGATGGCCTCGGCCAGCGGATGCTCGGAGCCGCGCTCCAGCGCGGCGGCGAGGGACAGAAGCTCGGCCTCGGTCACGCCCTCGGCCGGTTCGGCCTCGGTCAGGGTCGGGCGGCCCTCGGTCAGCGTGCCGGTCTTGTCGACGATCAGCACGTCCACCCCAGCCAGCCGCTCCAGCGCCTCGGCGTCGCGGATCAGGACGCCGGCCTGGGCGCCCCGGCCGGTGGCGACCATGATCGACATGGGCGTGGCGAGCCCCAGCGCGCAGGGGCAGGCGATGATCAGCACCGAGACCGCCGCGACGAAGGCGTAGGACAGCGCCGGCGCCGGTCCCAGCGCCACCCACAGCACGAAGGCCAGCACGGCCGAGCCGACCACGGCGGGCACGAAATACCCCGCCACCCTGTCCGCCGCCGCCTGGATCGGCGCGCGCGACCGCTGGGCCTTCGCCACCATCGCCACGATGCGGTTGAGCGTGGCGTCCTCGCCCACCGCCCCCGCCCGCATCAGGAACGACCCGGTCTTGTTGAGCGTGCCGCCGGTCACCGCCTCGCCCGTCGTCTTCTCCACCGGCACGGGCTCGCCGGTGATCATGCTTTCGTCGACGGAGGACCGGCCCTCCGTCACCTCGCCATCGACGGGCACCGCCTCGCCGGGGCGCACGCGCAGCACGTCGCCGGTGCGGAGCGCGTCGAGGGGGACATCCTCGTCCTCCCCGTCGGTCACGCGGCGCGCGGTCTTGGGGGCGAGGTCCAGCAGCGCGCGGATCGCGTCGCCGGTGCGTTCGCGGGCCGCGAGCTCCATCACCTGGCCGAGCATGACCAGCACCAGGATCACCGCCGCCGCCTCGAAATAGACCGGGGCCATGCCCATGTCGTCGCGCATCGCGGCCGGATAGAGGCCCGGGGCCAGCAGAGAGACGACCGAAAAGACGTAGGACGCCCCGGTGCCCAGCGCGATCAGGGTCCACATGTTGGGCGAGCGGTTGACCACCGACGCCCAGCCGCGCCGGAAGAAGGTCCGGCAGATCCAGAGGACCGGGGTCGCCAGCGCGAACTGCACCCAGCCGAAGACGCGATGCCCGATCCAGTCGGCGAAGGGCACGCCGACATGGCTGCCCATCTCCAGCACGAAGATGAGGGCGGCGAGCGGGGCTGCGATCATCAGCCGGCGGCGGAAATCGAGATATTCGGGGTTGGGTCCGGCATCGGCCGATGGGGTCGTAGGCTCCAGCGCCATGCCGCATTTGGGGCAGTCGCCGGGCTGATCCTCGACGATCTCGGGATGCATCGGACAGGTGTATTCGGTCCCCTCGGGCGCCGCGGGCGCTTGGTGGTCGGCGAGATATCGGTCGGGGTCGGCCTCGAACTTGGCCTGGCAGCCGGCGGAGCAGAAGTAGAACCGCCCGCCCGCGTGCTTGGCCATATGGGCGGCGGAGGCGCGGTCGACCGCCATCCCGCACACCGGATCCCTGGCGGAGAGATAGGCGGCGGGATCGCTCCGGAATTTCTCGCGGCAGCCGTTCGAGCAGAAATGGAAGGTCCGCCCCTCATGCGAGGCGGTCGGCTTGCCGGCGGCGGGATCGGGGTCGACGGTCATGCCGCAGACCGGGTCCCGGACGATGGCGGCGGCGGACGAGCGGTCGGTCGGGACGTCGGGTTCGGCGTCGTGCGCGGGGGCATGGGCGCTCATGGCGAACCTCCGGAATGCGTGCGGCAGGGCGATGTCGTCGGACTTCGGGTTGACAGATGGGGCTTCCGGTTGCTGGAAGGTCAAGGGCCGCGGCGCGCCGCCGCCCCGATTTCGCCGGGCCCCGCCGAACGAGCGCCCGCCCCCTATCGCTCCGCTTGCGGATCAAACCGCTGGCCGGCGCGGATGATGCGGTTCATACTTTTTGCGAACAAATCAAGGAAATTGAGAATATGAACGCCGCCCCAACCTCCGAAGCACTCTCCTCGGCCGGCCTGCCGGTGACGCGGCTCGCCGGCGTTGGTCCCGCGCTCTTGGTCAACGCGCCGCCCGTCGCGGCCGACGACGCGCTGGCCGCGCGCGAAACCGCGCTGATCCACGGCAACCTCTTCGCCGACAACGGCGCCGGGACCGACCACGACCCCGAAGGCGGCGTCCTGCGCGTGGTCGAGGTGCAGGGAGAGGCGAGCTATGTCGGCCTCGGCCTCAACCTGGCCGCGGGGCGGGTGCGCGTGCTCTCCGACGGGACTTTCTGGTTCGATACCGCCAAGGATTTCGGCCATCTGGTCGGGGGAGAGACCGCGCAGGTCAGCTTCGACTACACCATCGCCGACGCGTCCGGCGCCACCTCCACCGCCACCGCAACGGTGACCATCACCGGCGAGAACAACGCGCCGATGCTCTATCCCGACTACGTCTACACCCACGAGAAGGCGGTCACCGTCGCCGACGTCTTCGCCTTCAACGGCGTGGGCGCGGACACCGACCCGGAGGGCGCGCGCCTGCGGGTGGTCGACTTCATGGGCGGGACCGCGGCGGCGGGCGAGCTGGCGGAACTGCCGGGCGGCGGCGTGGTGCGGCTGATGGCCGACGGACGGATGTGGTTCCGCGCCGACGGCGCCTATGATGACATGCGCCCCGGCGAGATCCAGCAGGTCACCTTCACCTATCGCGCCACCGACGGCGAATTCACCCGCACCTCGCATGTCACCCTGATCATCGAGGGCCGCAACGACGCCCCGGTCGCGCGCGACGATTTCTTCGCCACGGACGAGGAGACGACCGCCAGCGGGCGCCTGTTCAAGGACAACGGCGCCGGCGCGGATTCGGATATCGAGGGCGACGCCCTCGCGGTCTTCCAGGTCAACCGCGACAAGACCCATGTCGGCGTCTCGTTCGACCTGGAGGAGGGCGGGCGGCTGCGGGTGATGGAGAACGGCCAGTTCTGGTTCAACCCGCTGGACGACTTCGATTATCTCGGCGACGGCGAGACCGAGACGGTGTCCTTCACCTACACCGTCACCGACGGCCATGGGGGCTATTCCCGGGCGACCGCGCAGATCGAGGTGACCGGCATCTCCTATCTGGCGGTGCTGGCGCGCGACAACGTGTTCGCAACCGCCGAGAACAGCGCCCTCACCCGTAACTTCCTCAGCGACGACTACGAGAACCCCGACGACAAGCCCCAGGTGATCTCGGTCTCCTTCGCCCCCGGCGGGCCGGGGACCTATGCGGGACCGATCGGCGGGACCCTGACGCTGGAAGCCGACGGCAGGTTCACCTTCGATCCTGGCGACGATTTCGACCACCTGCCCAAGAACGCGCAGGAAAGCTTCGACTTCACCTACGAGATCGAGGACCGCAACGGCACGCGCAGCGAGGCCACGGTGACGGTGCTCGTGAACGGCAGATCGGATGCGCCGGTCGCGCTCGACGATCATTTCGTGTGGTCGCTGAGCGGCGGCAACGCCCCGATGAACGTCTTCGCCGACAACGGCTCGGGCGCCGATTACGACGTGGACGACGGCGACATGTTCGAGGTCTGGGACTTCAAGCCGTCGTCGTTCAGCGTTCCGCGGGGCCCGGGCGAGGTGAACCTGCCCGGCGGCGGCACGGCGCTGCTCACGCGCGACGGAGACCTGAGCCTCGAGGCGACCTCCGGTGGCGATTACTACACCGAAGGCGGCACGCTGGAGGCCGGCGACCAGGTGGTGCTCGACTATCGGCTCGCGGATCAGGAGGACACGATCGGCGCCTTCGGTCACATCTACATCGACGTCATCGCCTGAACATCGCCCCGAACGACGGGGCGCCGCGCGGCCTCGCCTGATCGCGTCGCGCCGCGTCATCTCGGGTCTCGACCCCGCGCGATCCTCCGCGCATGCTCCGGTCCGGCGCGTCCGCGCCGCACGAAACGCCTGCGCGAGGAACGACATGACGGCCGAGATCGAACCCACCCTGCTCGAAACCATGGGCTTCCACCGCATCCTGCTGAAGGAGGGCGGACGGGCCGTCATCGAGTACAGGGCCGGCCTGCACATGTGCCATTCCGGCGGCATCGTGCAGGGCGGCTTCGTGACCGGCTGGATCGACTCGGCCATGGCGCATGCCTGCTTCACGCTCGGGCGCGAGGACATCGCGCCGCTGTCGCTGGAGATGAAGACCAGCTTCTTCGCCCCGACGCGCCCCGGCATCGTCGTGGCCGAAGCCTGGATCGAGCGCGCCGGGGGCCTGACCTGCTTCGCCGAGGGCGTGCTGAAGAACCCCAAAGGCGAGATCCTGGCCAAGGCGAGCTCGACCATCCGCCTCGCCTCGCTGAAAAAGGCGCAGGAGAAATCCCGCGCCGCCCTCGCCGCCGCCGGCGGCTGAGGCGGGCGCTCGCCCCCCCGAACTCCGACGTGGCGAAGGTCGTGGAAGATCCGCATCGCGACCTGACCACTGGTCCAGACGCCGGTCGCCGCGGCGGCGCCGCTGACCGCAAAGAGCGGGATGCAAGACATCTCGGTCCTCCTCCCCCGCTGCAGGTCGGCGACGCGCGAGACCCGCTCCGCCTGCCCCCATCGCTGCGTCGCGGGGCGGTCGGCGCAGCGATGGGGGCTGTCGAACCGCTCGGCCAGCGGGAGATGCCGGCGACGTCGACCGAGATCGCGCCGGTGATCGAGCCGGCGCCCCGCCTTCGCGGCGCAGGTCTTGCGGAACCCGATCCTGTGGGTCAGCCGCGCGGTCTCTGCGGGCGGGCGTCTGGCGTGACGGTCGACCGGGCGGCGGCGCGCGCCATCAGCACCGCGCCGCCGCCGATCAGGGTTGCGCCCAGCGCCTCGGCCGGTCCCGGAGACGCATCGAAAATCAGCGCGCCCCACAGCGCCGCGAACACCAGATAGGCGTTGTCGAACATCCCGATCAGCGGGGCCGGGGCGCGCTGATACGCGGTCGCCACCAGCACCGTCACCGCCGCCAGCGCCGCGCCGAGACCGACGAGAAGCCCGAAATCGGCGGGCGAAAGCGGCGGCCAGACCGCGCCGAGAAACCCGGCCCCGCCCGGCGCCCAGACGAGAAGCGCGCCGATCCAGGCGGCGCCGGCCAGCGCCATCGCCAGATTGAGGTCGAAGGCGAGCGCCAGCGGGGCCTCGTCGCGCAACCGGGTCCCGGTGATCAGCCCGGCGAGCGCATAGCAGAGCGCCGCGGCGAGCGGGGCGGCGAACCAGGCGGAGACCTCGCCCTCCCACGGGCGCAGCAGGATCAGCACGCCGGCGAGCCCGGCGCCCAGCGCCAGCCCCGCGCCGCGCCCGATGCGGCGGCCGAGCGCCAGCCGCTCCAGCCCCGCCATCCACAGCGGCGCGGTATAAAACCCTGCGGCGGCCAGAGCGAAGGGCAGCTCCGGCAGCGCGGCATAGTAAAATCCCCACATGGCGGTCAGGCAAAGGCTGCGCAGGGCGGTCCAGCCGCGCCGCGCCGGCCGCAGGGAGGCCCCCGCCAGCACCGCCGCCCCCGCCAGCAGCACGCCGGCGACGGCGGAGCGCAGCAGGAACAGCTGGCCCAGCGCCAGCCGCCCTTCCGCCCCCTTCACCAGCGCGTCGGACAGCGACAGCAACGCGACCGCCGCGAGGATCGCGGCCACTCCCACTCCCGCCCCGCGCCGGGCGGAGCCGGGACGAAGCGCGGCAGGGAATGGATCGGTCTGGGTCATCGCCATCACAGGCCATTCTTTCAACTTGAAAAAAATAGACTTCGGGGCCGCAATGCATGATCTTCAGGCATGGATGATCGCCCCCGCCTGCCCCCGCTCTCCAGCCTCCGCCCGTTCGAGGCGACGGTGCGGCGCGAAAGCGTCACCCTCGCCGCCGCCGAGCTCGGCCTGACCCAGACCGCGGTCAGCAAACGGATCCGGGCGCTGGAGGCCGACCTCGGCCGCCCCCTGTTCGAGCGTCGCAACCGCGCCGTGATCCCCACCGACGAGGCCCGCCGCCTCGCCCGCGCCATCGCCGAGGCGCTGGACGGCATCGGGGCCGAAGCGGCGCGGATCCGCGGCGCCGACGCCTCTGACGCGGTGGTGCTGCACTGCCAGCTCTGCGAGGCGTTCTACTGGCTGATGCCCCGCCTCTCGCGGTTTCATGAGGCGCATCCGGGGATCGAGCTGCGGGTGCTGTCCTCCATGCGCCCGCTCACCGAGGCGGGGGAGCGGTTCGACATGGCGATCCAGACCGCGGGGCGGCCCTCGGGCGCCGCGCGCCTGGCCTTCGCGGCGGACGAAGAGGTGTTCCCGGTCTGCGCGCCCGGCCTGCTCGCGGGCCGCCCCCTCCCCCTGCCCCTCGCGGCGCTGTCCGCCCTGCCCCTGCTCGCCCATGAGGCGCATCCGCAGGACTGGATGGACTGGGACGACTGGTTCGCGGCGGTCGGCGCCCCCGCGCCCCGCGCCCGGCGCATCGGCTATGACAGCTTCCCGCTGGTGCTGCAGGCGGCGGTGGCGGGCCAGGGGGTGGCGCTGGGCTGGCGGCGCACGGTGCAGGATCTGCTCGACGACGGCCGCCTGGTCGCGCCCTGCGCCGAACGCGCGCCGCGCCCGGGGGAGCTCGCGGTCTATCGCGCCCCCGGCGCCCGCCGCCGCGCCCGTATCGACGCGCTGGAGGGCTGGCTGCGCGCGGAACTGGCCTGACCGCGACTCCCGCGACCTGCTTGCGCGCGACGCCGACGCCTTCATCCGCCGGAGCCTGTCGCGCCCCTGCGCCGCCGCCCTCGCCAAAGCCGAATCGTCGGCGACCTCCGCGGGCGCGGGTTGATGTTCAGGATGGAGGTCGGGGCGGAGCGCGCCGGGCGCAGGCCAGGCACGGCGCGGGCCGAGCCAATCCATTGCCGCTGCCTGGACGCGAGCCTGTGGCGGTGACCGAGTGCTTCCCGGAACTTCTCCTTCCGCAACCCGGTCCGCTGCAGGCCGCGCGGCACGGTCGAGGACGCGCCGCGGCTGGCGGGGCCCGACCTGCGATCGATCCAAGTCCGGCAGGAATACGTTTTCAACATGTTTCGAAGGCTCAGCCTCAGGCTGGCGACCTCGACGGAATTCCGCAACGACGCCGCGTGCCGCTCCCATCCGGTCGTCTTCCCCTCGATCCGCAATTCGCCGACGCCCTGACGCTGGCCTTGGGCCTCGCCCATGCGCTGCGCCGCTGACATGATTCCCGAGAACTCGGCATTTCGAGGTCGGAACTTTCCGCGGCCTGTTTCCTTGCCCCGAGGATGCTCGACATTTGCTTCCCTTGGCGTCAGCGCGATCACGACGGCGGCGGCGGTGGCGTTTCTCCATTCCACGACACGGCGCTGGCCTCGGTCCCGGATCCGACCATGGACGACGCGGACGATATGGGGATGGGGATGGGGATGGGGATGGGGATCTTCCACGGCAACGCGGGGGCGCGATGGCGGCGGCGGGATTGGCGCGAACTCTAGCCAGATAAGCGGCCGCGAATTTACCCATCCGAAAAGTCTGCGATGCCACCCTCCCCCGAGGCGGCGATCTGGAGACGCGCGATGTACGGGCTGGTGAACAACGGCGTGCGGGCGTTCGTGCTGAACGCCCGCGGCGAACAGGTCTGGCGACGCATTTGCGTAAAAGCCGGCGTGCCGGACGAAGAATTCGAAAACCTCACGGCCTATGACGACGCCCATACCTTCGCGCTGGTCGGCGCGATCTCCGAAACGCTGGCCCTGCCGCCGGAGACGGTTCTGGAGGTGTTCGGCGAATACTGGGTCGGTTTTTCCAAGGCCACGTCGATCGGGAAACTGATCGACCAGGGCGGCGACTCGCTGGTCGACCGCATCCGGGGGCTCGACGAAATGCATGAGCGCGTGCAGCTGACCATGCCCCATCTCGATCCGCCGTCCTTCGAATTCGAGGAGATGCCGGACGGCGTCCATCGGCTGCACTACATCTCCAGCCGCGAAAGCCTGGCCCCGATGGTGGTCGGCCTGCTGAGGGGCATGGCCCGGGAATGCGCCGTGACCATCGACATCGCCCAGGTCGAAAGCCGGTCGGAGGGCGCGGATCATGACGTGTTCACGCTTCGGATCGGCGACGCGGCCGCGACCGTCCCCTGATCCGCGGGTCATCGTGAGCGGCACCAAACCCCTCGGGCCCGTCGCGCTGCCCCCCGACGTGCTCGGGCGGGCGCTGCCGTTCCACGTGCTGGTGGACGAGCATGGCCTGGTGCGCTCGGCGGGCGCGGCGCTGCTCAGGATCGCGGGGGCCGAGCGGATGCTGGGCCGCCCGGTGTTCGACGCGCTCAGGATCGTGAAGCCCAGTCGGCTCGACCCCGCGATGGGCCTGCGCGACGGGCTGGGCGTGCGGCTGACGGCGAAGATCCCCGACGGGTCCGGGGCCGACGGGCCGAGCCTCTACGGGATGGCGTTTCCGGCCGGTCACGACGGCGCGCCGCATGTGCTGGTGGCGCTGACGCCCGGCGTGAACGCCCGCGCCTTCGTCGAGCGTCACGGGTTGAGGATCACGGATTTCGGCCCCGCGGATGGCAGCGCCGACATCCTGCCGCTGCTGGCGATGCAGGCCGACATGCTGGAGGACAGCAAGCGCCAATCCGAAAAGCTGCGCGCGGCGCGGGATTCGGCCGAACATCTCGCCAATCACGACGTGCTGACCGAGCTGCCCAACCGGCGCGCCCTGATGCGGCGCCTGACCGCGGCGCTCGCCCGCGGGCCGGTGGCGGTGGTGCATGTCGATTTGGACAAATTCAAGGAGATCAACGACATCCATGGCCATGCCGCCGGCGACGCCGCCCTCAGGCACACGGCGGCGGCGATGAAGGAGGTGTTCGGCGCGGAGGCGCTTTGCGCGCGGCTCGGCGGCGACGAATTCGTCGGCATGCTGGAAGGGGCGTGGACCGCCCATGCCCTGACCGGGCTGGCGCACCGGGTGATCGCGCGGATCTCGCGGCCCTTCCGCTTCGCGGACGAGGCGCTGACCGCCGGCGCCAGCGTCGGCCTCGCCATCGCCGCGCCCGAGGACCGGCTGACCGCCGAGGACGTCCTGCACCACGCCGACCTCGCGCTTTACCAAGTGAAGCGGTCCGGGCGCATGGGGGCGGCGCTGTGCATGCCGGAGCTGCTGGCCTCGCATTCGGCGTTTCAGGGCCTGTCCGCCGACATCCGCCGCGGTCTGGCGGAAGGGGAGATCGTGGCGCATCTGCAGCCGCAGGTGGAGGCGCGGAGCGGCGCGGTGCTCGGCTTCGAGGCGCTGGCGCGGTGGGAGCATCCCGAACGCGGGTTGCTGATGCCCGCCCAGTTCCTCGCCGCGGCCGACCGTGCGGGCCTCATGCAGCTGCTCGACGCGGAGATCCGCCGCTCGGCGCTCGACACGGTCCGGAGCTGGGACGCGGCGGGCGTGCGGATCCCCAAGATCAGCCTGAACGTCACCACCCGCGACCTGCTCGACCCGCGGTTCCGCGATCTTCTGCTGTGGGATCTGGATGTGAGGTCGCTCGAAACCTCGCGCGTGGTGCTCGAGATGGTGGAATCGGTGCTCTATGACGACAACGCCGCCCAGATCACCCAGGCCTGTCAGGCGCTGGTGCGCGAGGGGCTGGTGCTGGCGCTCGACGATTTCGGGACCGGCTACGCCTCGATCCTGAGCCTGGTCAACCTGCCGATGTCGATCGTGAAGATCGACCGGGCCTTCGCCGCGGGGCTCGCGCGCAATGCGCGGATGCAGGCGCTGACCCGGTCGATGGTGGGCATGGCCACGACGCTCGGCCTCGAGGTTCTGGCCGAGGGGGTGGATGACGACGCCGATGTGGCGGTCCTGCGCGCGATGGGCTGCGAGCTGTTCCAGAGCTTCCATTTCGGCTGCCCGATGGCCCCGAAAGACGCGTTGCGCTGGATCGGCGCGCGGCCGTTTCGCGACGCCCTCGTCCAGGCCTGTCCGGATCGCCCGAAGCCCCGGGATGCGCAAACCGCGTGACCGCGGCCCCGCCCCCCGCTCAGACCCCGTCGAGCCGGGCGAAAAGCCCGCCCTGCGCGGTCAGGGCCGCATGGGTCCCGACCTCCACGATCCGCCCGTCCTCCATCACCGCGATGCGGTCGGCGCCGCGGATGGTGGTCAGCCGATGCGCGATGACCAGCGTGGTCCGCCCGTTCGACAGCGCGTCGAGCGCACGCTGGATCCGCCGCTCCGTCTCCGCATCGAGCGCCGAGGTCGCCTCGTCCAGGATCAGGATCGGCGGATTTTTCAGGAACACCCGCGCGATGGCCACGCGCTGCTTCTGCCCGCCCGAAAGCGTGACGCCGCGCTCGCCGACCACGGTGTCGAGGCCGAGCGGCATGCGCGCGATCACGTCCGACAGCTCGGCGCGCGCGGCGGCCTCGACGATCTCGGCTTCGCTGGCATCGAGCCGGCCGTAGGCGATGTTCTCGCGCAGGGTGCCGCCGAACAGGAACACGTCCTGGCTGACGATGCCGATGCGCTTGCGCAGGCTTTCCAGCGTCAGGTCTGCGACGTCGATGCCGTCGACGGTCACCCGGCCCGCGGTCGGGTCGTAGAAGCGCGGGACCAGCGACAGCAGCGTGGTCTTGCCCGCGCCCGACCGCCCGACCAGCGCCACCGTCTCGCCGGGCGCCACCGCAAGGTCGATGCCCCGCAGCACGTCGCGCCCGTCGTCGTAGGAGAATTTCACCGCCTCGAAGGCGACCGCCCCCGCCAGTTGCGGCGCGGGGCGGGCGCCGGGACGGTCGGCCACGTCGGGGGCGACCGCCAGCAGCTCCTGATACCGCCGGAACCCGGCGACGCCGCGGGGATAAAGCTCCATCACCGCCGCGATCTTCTCCAGCGGCCGGAAGAACACGCCGACCAGCAGCAGGAAGGCGACGAAGCCGCCGGCGGTCAGGGCCCCCGACAGCACGAAGGCGGCGCCGGCGACCATCACCGTCACCTGAATGGCGCGCATGCCCATGTAGTTCAGCGCGGTGGAGGCGGCCATCACCCGGTAGGCGCGCAGCTTGGTCGCGCGGTAGCGGCTGTTGTCCTCGCCGAACAGCGCCGCCTCATGCGCCTCGTTGGCGAAGGCCTGCACCACGCGGATGCCGCCGACATTCTCCTCGAGCCGCACGTTGAAATCGGCGACGCGGGCGTAGATCGACCGCCAGGTGCGGGTCATGCGCCCGCCGAAATAGCTGACCAGCCCGACCGAGGCCGGCACCACCGCGCAGGTGATCAGCGCCAGTTCGGCATTGATCGACAGCATCAGGATCAGCGCGCCGACGAAGGTCATGATCGCGATGAACAGGTCCTCGGGCCCGTGATGGGCGACCTCGCCGACCTCCTCGAGATCGCGGGTGACCCGGGCGACGAGGCGGCCGGTGCGCATCTTGTCGAAATAGCTGAAGGACAGTTTCTGCAGATGGGCGAAGGCCCTGGCCCGCATGGCGGTCTCGATGTTGATGCCCAGCATGTGGCCCCAATAGGTCACCACGAACATCAGGCCGGCGTTGACCACGTAGATCGCGAGCAGGCCGAGCGAGGCCAGCACCGTCAGCGCGAGGTCGCCGCGCGGCAGCAGCTGGTCGATGAACCCATGCACCGCAATGGGGAAGGCGAGTTCCAGCAGGCCCGAGACCACGGCGCAGCCGAAATCCAGCCAGAACAGGCGTCGCCAGGGGCGGTAATAGGCGTAGAACGCGCGCAGCATGGCGGAACCTTGGGATCGGAAGGACGGGGTCTGGCTGGGCCGCGCTGGCGTCGGTCCTGGCTGACGAAGCTCTGGTCGCAGAGCGGCGACAGGTCAACTCCCGCGCCTCTGGGTCGCGGCGCCCGGCCGGACTGGCGCCCCGTCCCACCTTCCGGAACCGGCTCCGGTTCCGGAGGGTGGCGGATCGCCCCCGGAACGTCTATTGCTGCACAGGAGAGCGTCCCAACAGGATGCCGAGCAGTAAAGCAGGTCCGATCGTGTCGTCATCGAATGCGCAGGCCAGCGCGGGGGATGCGCCCCCCGTGGCGAAGCCTCTCCTTGTGCGTGGAAGGTTTCTGACCGCCGTCGCCCTACCCGTGGGCGGCCGGCCCAACGACGCCTATCTGGCGGCGCTCGACGAGCTGCTGCGGCAATCGCCCGGCTTTTTCTCCGAAGCCCCGCTGATTCTCGATCTGGCGCAGGCCGAGGGGCTGGATGGCGAAGCGGCCTTCGCCAGGCTTCTGGGAGACCTTCGGGCCCGCGGCCTGAACCCCTTCGCCGTGCAGAACGCCACCGACGCGCAGAAGACCCAGGCCACCCGCGCCGGGCTCGCCGCCCTGCCGGGCGGGCGGGAGACGAGCCTGCCGCGCAAGAACGGCCCGACCGCGCCGGCGCCCGAGCCGGAGCCCGAGCTCGGCCCCGCCAACCTGCTGATCACCGAGCCGGTCCGCTCCGGCCAGCGGATCTACGCCGAACGCGGCGACGTGATCGTGGTCGGCCCGGTCGGCTCCGGCGCCGAGATCATCGCCCATGGCAACGTCCACGTATACGGACCGCTGCGCGGCCGGGCGCTGGCCGGCGTGCACGGGGACCGCAACGCGCGGATCTTCTGCCACAGCCTCGAGGCCGAGCTGATCGCCATCGCCGGCCTCTACAAGACCCGCGAGGAGATGGGCGACGCCTTCGTGCGGCAGCCCACCCACGCCTTCCTCGAAGACGATGCGCTGCGGCTCGTGGCGCTCAAATGACGCAAACAACAGAGAGGACCAGCATGGCGAAGATCATAGTCGTGACCTCCGGCAAGGGCGGGGTCGGCAAGACGACGTCGACCGCCGCCATCGGCGCCGGCCTCGCGATGCGCGGTCACAAGACCGTGGTCATCGACTTCGACGTCGGCCTGCGCAATCTCGACGTCATCATGGGATGCGAGCGCCGGGTCGTCTTCGACTTCATCAACGTCATCCAGGGCGAGGCGCGGCTGAAGCAGGCGCTGATCACCGACCGGCGGCTGGAGAACCTGTCGATCCTCGCCGCCTCGCAGACCCGCGACAAGGACGCCCTGACCCAGGACGGCGTGGAGAAGGTGCTGAACGAGCTGGCTGAGGAATTCGACTACATCCTCTGCGACAGCCCTGCCGGGATCGAGCGCGGCGCGCATCTGGCGATGTATTTCGCCGATGAGGCGATCGTGGTCACCAACCCCGAAGTGTCCTCGGTGCGCGACAGCGACCGGGTGATCGGGCTGCTGAGCTCCAAGACCCGGCGCGCCGAAAAGGGCGACGGCGAGGTCAAGCCGCATCTGCTGCTGACCCGCTACGACGAGGCCCGCGTCGCGCGCGGCGAGATGATGAAGATCGACGACGTGGAGGAGATCCTCTCGATCCCCCTGCTCGGCATCATCCCCGAAAGCCCGGCGGTGCTGAAAGCCTCCAACGTCGGCACGCCGGTGGTGTTCGACGAGAAGACGCCGGCGGCCCGCGCCTATTCGGACGCGGTGTCGCGTCTGGTCGGCGAACAGCTTGAGATGAAGGTGAGGCCCGGAGAGCGGCGAGGTCTGTTCCAGCGTATTCTGGGGCGCACCGCATGAGCCTGTTCGACGTCTTCCGCCGCCAGCCGAAGTCCGACGCTGCCGACACCGCGAAGGAGCGGCTGTCGATCCTGCTCGCGCATGAGCGGGGCGGGCGCGTCGGCCCCGACGTGCTGCCGCTGATCCAGCGCGAGATCATCGAGGTGATCCAGCGCCATATGAAGGTGGGGCGCGAAAGCGTCGACATCCGGATCGAGCGGGGCGACGACCTGTCCACGCTCGAGATCAACATCGAGCTCCCCGGCGCCTCCGCCGTCGCCGCCTCGAAGCGCGCCGGCGTTTCGCGCTAGGGCGATCCGGCGGGATCGCGGGCTCCGGATCGTCGAGGCGCAGGGCCGAAGACCGTCGCGACGCTGCGTCGGCCTGCGGTTAGGCGCCTCGACCAGGGCTGGAATGCCGAGGCGCAGCGGCGTCGGGCCTCGGCGGCCGCCCCGTTTCGGACCGGCGCCTGGTCCCCATCCAACGACCGGATCGGGACGTTTCGCCAAGACGCCGGCGTTTCAAGCGAACGGCGTCCCGGCGCAGCGACGATCGACCCGTCCATGGCGGGCACCGGCAGGTCCTTGGTCTCGCTGTCGAAACGGTGCGAGACGATGGCCTCGACCGTCGCGGTCCTCATCGCGCCGATCCTGCGGCCACATACCGGCGGCGCATGGATCGACCGCGGGCGCAAGGCCTCGCCGCCCTCGGCGATCATGACGCCGCCCGCGCGGCCGCCTGAACACCGCGGCGTCATCCCGGCCGGCCTCTCCCCGAACCTCCATGACGCGGCCAGACAGGGCGTCTCCGCGTCCTTCAAGCCTCGCTCAGCGGCATCGCGATCAGGGAGGTGATCACGCGATCTCTTGGCAATGAACCGGGTTCGCCGGGCGGGCTTGCCTAGGACGAGCTTGCGTAAGACGTTCGCCTGGATCGGCAACTCGCCTCTGCGGCTCCTCGGCGGGCTACGGTCATCGGCGCCCGCGCCCGCCCTGACGGGTGGCACGATCAGCGGCGCCGCGATGACCTTCGGCCGCGACTCGGTCAACATCAACATCCAGGCGGTGGACGCGGTCACGACGTTGACCCTGTCGAACCTCGCCCTGGCCAACAGCGACATCTCCCATGCGCCTCGGTTCAACTCGCCAACGGCCCGTTCACGCTGACGCTGAACGTGAGGGACGCCCGCGTGAATTCGACAGGCGACGAGCCCGTCACCCTGAATTCGGACCAGGGCGGCAGCTGCGACGGCGCCCGCTCCCTCCGGCCAGCGGCCTCAGTCCGGACCTTCGGCGGCGTCCGTCGGCTGCAGCGGATTGTCGGCCTCGGTCACGATAGACCCGAGTTGCGGCCTGGCGAGATAGAAGCCTTGAATCAGTTCGATTCCATAGGACCGGAGCGTGTGCAGCTCCGCCGCCGTTTCCACCCCTTCCGCGATCATCTCGATGCCGAGATCCCTGCACATGGACACCAGGTTCTTGACGATGATCTGGCGCGTCGCGTTGGTGTCGATGTCGACGATCAGGTGCCGGTCCAGCTTGATGATGTCCGGCACGATGTCCACGAGCAGATTGAGCCCGGAATAGCCCGCGCCGAAATCGTCGATCGCGGTGCGAAACCCGAATTCGCGGTAGGCCTGAATGATCGATTTCAGGTGACCGGTATCGGCCACGTTCTCGGCTTCGGTGAACTCGAAGATGATGCGCCGGATATCGAAGTCGCATTGATCCGCGGCGCGCAGGGTCTGCTGGATGCAGTTCTTCGGCTCGTACACCGCGTTCGGCATGAAATTGATCGAAATCGCGCTCCGCACGCCCGCGGCGGAGGCGACTTCGATCGCCGTCGTGCGGCATCTCTGGTCGAACTGATAGCGGTTTCGATCCGAAACATGGTCCAGGATCTGCTTTGCCGTGCGCCCGTCCTTGCCGCGCAGCAACGCTTCCTGGGCGAAGACCGTGCCGGTCGTGACGTTGAAGATCGGCTGGAAGGCCATGGTGATGTCTTCGGAGAACCTCGATCCGCGCCGGGACGAGCAATGCGCGCAGGGATCGCCGGCCGATATCTTTTTCACCGAACCCGTCTCCTCAGATTCGCTTGGCGAGAACCGTCGCAAGATCGCTCTTGCAGATTAAAGATGGCTTAGGGCTCGGCCTCATAAGCTTGCGACCCAGATGCGGATTGCAGCGAGCATGAGAGCGGCGAGATAGCTGTCGGCGCGCCGGTCGTATCGGGTGGCCAGGTGACCCTGCCCCCGGAACGCCCTCGCTCATAAGCTCGCGGCCATCCGATGATCCGAACCCGAACCTTGGATCGCCCGGGGGTGGAGTTTCCGGGCTTCTTCACGACGGCTGGCCGGATGCGCCGCCGGGGTTCATGAGGAGGAACGGGGCCTTGCACCCGATGGCCCCGTGGGGCCGCTCCTCGTTGCAGTATCGACGCCAAGCCTCCAGCTTTTCGCGGGCGTCCGCAAGTGAACCGCGCCGGGTTTGCCGGAGGCTCCAACTCCTGAGTAGGATGGAGCATCATGAGCAAGACCACGAACAAGTTTTCCTCTGAAGTGCGCGAACGCGCGGTGCGGCTGGTGCTGGACACCGAAGGCCAGCACGGCTCGCGTTGGCGGGCCGTCGTGTCGATCGCCGCAAAGATCGGCTGCTCGGCGCAAACGCTGAATGACTGGGTCAAGAAGGCCGAGGTCGACAGCGGCAAGCGCGCCGGCGTCCCGACCGAGTTGGCCGAGAGGATGAAGGCGCTGGAGCGGGAGAACCGCGAACTGCGCCAGGCGAATGAGATCCTGCGCAAGGCCAGCGCGTATTTTGCGATGGCGGAGCTCGACCGCCGGTCGAAGTGATGGTGGGTTTTATCGACGCGCACCGGGATGCGCACGGGGTCGAGCCAATCTGCAGCGTTCTGCCGATTGCCCCCTCCACCTATTGCGATCACTTGGTCAGGCGGGCTGATCCCGCCCGGCGGTCGGACCGTGCGCGTCGGGACGAGGCTCTGCGCCCCGAGATCCGGCGTGTGTTTGAGCGGAACTGGCGGGTCTACGGCGTCCGGAAGGTCTGGCGGCAGCTTCGCCGTGAGGGTTTCGATGTGGCCCGCTGCACGGTCGCGCGGCTGATGAAGAGTATGGGTATTCAGGGCATTATTCGCGGCAGGCCGCACAGGACGACGATCCCTGACAGGAAGGCGCCCAGCCCGCTGGACAAGGTGAACCGCCAGTTCCGCGTGCAGGCAGTGCATGATCGCCGCCCCGGGAAGGGCATGGGGCTGGTTCACCACTCGGACAGGGGATCGCAAGGCGGTCTCAACCGGTCGTCGCAACACCCTGCTGATGGAGGTTGCGATGGCGAGGAGAAAGAGACGCTCGGACAAGTCAGGGCGCGCGAAGCTATGCTC
>NZ_JBSRTQ010000025.1:0-35440 GCF_055129145.1 Albimonas sp.
GTCTGCACAGCGGTGGGGAAGCGCCCGCCCAGTGCCTCCACATGCTTGCGGATGGCATCGGCCGCACCCTTGCGCAGCAGGCGCGGGCCGGGCAGGTCCTGCATCGGCGCGCGGGGCGCGGGCGAGGCGCCCCCGATGTCGCTCACGAGGACGGCGCCGCCCCCCACTGTCCTCGTCGCCAAGGAGCGGCTAGCCTTTGCTCCGGCCGGCGGTCCGGGGCGCGTCGGCGAAGGAAAGGACTGGCGTTTGACCGAACAGGACCTGTCGAGAGACGAGATCAAGGGACTCCGCTCCGCCAAGGAGCTGGAAGGCCATCTCACCTGGCTCGACGCCTTCACGCCGGCCGCGCTGGGCGTGCTGGCGGTGGCGTCGGGCATCTACACCTATATGGGCGTCTCGACGCTGCTCGACGGCTCGGGCCCGATGACCTTTCTCGCGGCGGTGGCCTATTCCATCGCGGTGTCGGTCGGCATCTTCGTGTTCTGGAGCTATCTGCTGCGGCTCCTGCCCGCGATGCGCACCGCGGGCAGCTTCCTGGGGCTGACGGTCGCGACGCTGGTCGGCTCGCTCGCCATCGTCGCCATGTCGAGCTGGCTGAACGCGGCGGCGCTCGCCGGCGGGGCGGCGGTGGAGCAGCACCTCGCGCGCACCGTGCAGGACTATCAGGCGAGCCTCGAGCGCGCGCATTTCATCGCGGTCAGCGCCCAGGGTCTGGAACGCGATGTGGCCCGCGCTCGCACCAGCTTCGAGGACCTGTCCGAGCAGGAGCTGAGCGGAAACCTCTCCGGCGCCGCCGGGCGGGGCGCGGTGTTCCGGCTGCTGAACCAGAAGGCCGACGAGCTGCGGGCGCTGGAAGCCCAGATCGTCGCCCAGGGCCCGCCGATCCAGGCGGCGTTCGAGGAAGGCAACGCCATTCTCAGCCGGATGCGGTCGCTGATCGTGGAGCAGGGCTCGGTCGAGCAGCGCTCGGTCACCTTCTCGGAGGAATCGGTGCGGCTCGCGGGCGTGATCACCACGCTGCGCCAGCTGCAGATCGCCCAGCTGGTCGCCCGCGCGGCCGAGGATCTGCGCGCCTCCGTGGTGCTGCCCGAGCTCGACGGGCGGTCGGCCAGCGTGCGCCAGGACCAGGAGGCGACCATCGTCTCGGTGCTCGACGCGCTGGACGGGCGCGCGACGACGCTGCGCGACGCGGCCGAGGAGGTGCTCGCCATGCCGCCGCCGCAGGAGACGACCTACACCCCGATCTCAAGCGCCGACGCGGTCATCCGCTACGCCGGCAATTTCGCGCCGTCCTGGGCGGGGGCCATCGCCATCGACCTGCTGCCCGGCGTGCTGGTGTTCATCCTGGCCGTGACCCAGGCCGCGATCCGGCGGGGCAAGGAGGGCGTCGGCATCGAGGACACCCTGACCCTCGCCGAGCTGCGCGCCGCGATGCGGGCGCTTAAGGAGATCGAGGGCGCGATGGGATCGGCCGATGACGAGCTTCTCAACCGGGTCTCCGGCCGTGGCCGGATGCGCGATCCGGTCCGAGCGGAGGAGGAGGCGGGCGGGACGGACGCGCCCCGATGACCGCCGAGACGCCCGCGCGGTCGCGCCTGCCCTCCGCGCGCGCGGTGCTGCGGGCCTGCCTGCTGGCGCAGGCGCTGGTGGCCGTCGCGGTGGTGGCGGAGACCGGCTGGGACGTGTTCGACCGCCTCGGCCGCGACGGGATCCGGACCCGGCCCGAGACCCCGATCTCGCCGGGCGACCAGCGTCGGCCGTTCTCGCCCGGGTCGGTGCCGTCGCGGCTCGGCCCCGAACAACCCTCCGAAGGCCCGGTGCCGCTGCCCTCGCCCCTGCCGACGCGGCTCGAATTCTCGATGCGCGAGACCGAGGCCTATGGCGACGTGCTGCTGATCGCGGGCGCCATCGATCCGGGCGCGGCCTCCCGCCTGCGCGGTTTCCTCGACGACCTAGCCGCGCCGCCCGACCTGGTGGCGCTGCATTCTCCCGGCGGCAGCGTCGACGACGCGCTGGAGATCGGGCGGATGCTGCGGGCGCGCGGGCTCGACACGCTCGCCCTGCCCGACGCCGCCTGCCTCTCGGCCTGCCCCTACATGCTGGCGGGCGGGGTCGAACGGCTGGTGTCGCGCACCGCCTGGGTCGGCCTGCACCAGCACGCCTATGAGGACAGCTCGATCCTGCCCGCCTTCCTCGCGGTGGAGCGGATTCAGGAAGGCCAGGGCGAGACCCTGCGCCATCTGTCGGAGATGGACATAGATCCGATGATCATGGTGCACAGCCTCGAGACGCCGCCCGACGACATCTACCTGCTGGTGGAGGAGGAGCTGACCCGCTATCGCCTCGCGACCCGCATCGAGCCGTGACGGCGCGAGGACCGGACGGACCACAGCCCTTTCGCGCGCCGCGCGATCGCATCGCCGGGACTGCCGCCAGCGCGACGGCAGGTCGATCAGCGCCGCCGTCGGCAGGGCGCGATGGCCCGCACGGCCCATGAGATCGGCCGCCCCGCCTTCCCCCACGACCTCCTGACGAGCGCGGGGATCATCGCGCCGCTCGTCGCGACGCGGCTCGCCGCTTTCCGCCGATCCGATCCCCGAAAACGCCGGCTTCGGACGAACCAAGGTCCGGGCGCGGATCAGATCGTCACAACCTCGGCGGACTTCTCGGATCGGCGGGACGTCTTCGCGCCTTGCGGCGAGGGTCAGCCGTCCGCGTCGAGATCCATGAACGCGCTTCATGGGTCCGATAAATCAGACGGCCATGTCCGACGCCGCTCCAGCGCCTAACTGCGAACCAGCGTTCGGATGCCGGCGCAAGGGGGATCCCGCTCTCCTTCGCGCGCCGCGACGTCTCCGTTCAGGATATCGAGAGGAAGGATCTTCCATGAGCCCACCCATCGCCTTCGAACTTCGGCGCCGCACGCTGCTCGTCGCCACGGCGGCCGGCGCCGTATCCGCCGGGCGGGTCGGCCGCGGCGCGGCGCAGGAGACGCAGGCCGCGCCCGGCACGTCCGGGCCCGATCGCTCGACGGTCACGCTCAGAGTGAACGGCCGGGAACGGACCCTCGACCTCGACAACCGCACCACGCTTCTGGACGCGCTGCGCGAGCATCTGCGGCTGAACGGCACGAAGAAGGGCTGCGACCACGGCCAGTGCGGGGCCTGCACCGTCACCGTCAACGGCGCGCGGGCGAACGCCTGCCTGAGCCTCGCGGTGATGCATGACGGCGACGAGATTCGGACCATCGAGGGCATCGGCGCACCCGACGCCATGGACCCGATGCAGCAGGCCTTTCTCGACCATGACGGTTTCCAGTGCGGCTACTGCACCCCCGGACAGATCACCTCGGCCCGCTCGGTGCTCGACGAGATCCGCGCCGGCGTCCCCAGCCATGTCACCGATGACCTCACCGCCCGGATCGCCGTGACCGACGCCGAAATCCGCGAGCGCATGTCGGGCAACATCTGCCGCTGCGGGGCCTATGCGAACATCCTCGCGGCCATCGCCCAGGTCGCGGAGGACGAGGCATGAGACCCTTCTCCTACGAAAAACCTGCCGATGTCGCGCAGGCCGTTGCGCGCGCCGCCGAGGTGGAGGGCGCGAAATTCATCGCCGGCGGCACCAACCTGCTGGACCTGATGAAGCTGGAGATCGAGCGGCCGGGCCACCTGATCGACGTGCGGGGACTTGGCCTCGACCGGATCACCGCGACCGGGGACGGCGGCCTGCGCATCGGCGCGATGGTCGACAACACGGCGCTTTCCGCCGACGCCCGCGTGCGCCGCGACTACGGCGTGCTGACCCGCGCCATCGTCGCCGGCGCCACAGGCCAGCTGCGCAACAAGGCGACGACCGCCGGCAACCTGCTCCAACGCACGCGCTGCCCGTATTTCTACGACACCGCCCAGCCCTGCAACAAGCGGGCGCCGGGGTCGGGCTGCGCGGCGCTCGGCGAAGGCGCGTTCTCCCGCCAGCTCGGCATCATCGGGACGTCCGACAGCTGCATCGCGACCTATCCCGGCGACATGGCGGTCGCGCTGCGCGTGCTCGACGCCACCGTCGAGACGGTGACGGCCAGCGGCATGACCCGCCGCCTCGCGATCGAGGATTTCCATCTGCTTCCCGGCGACACGCCGCAGCGGGAGACGCCGTTGCTGCCGGGCGAACTGATCACCGCCGTCACCCTGCCCGCTCCGGTCGGCGGCCGGCAGTCCTACCACAAGGCCCGCGACCGGGCGTCCTACGCCTTCGCCCTGGTCTCGGTCGCGCTGATCCGCCAGCCCGACGGTTCGGGGCGCGTGGCGCTCGGCGGGATCGCGCCCAAACCCTGGCGCAGCGCGGAGGCCGATGCGGAACTGCCCAACGGCGCCCGCGCCGTCATGGCGCGGCTGCTGGCCGGCGCCCGGCCCACCGAAGAGAACGCCTTCAAGATCATGCTGGCCGAGCGCACGCTCGCCGCCCTGCTGGCCGAGGAGTGAGTCATGGATTTCGACAAGCCTGCCGGAGACAACCTCTTCGACCGCGCGACCGTCATCGGCAAGCCGCACACGCGCCGCGACGGCCCTCTGAAGGTCACCGGAACCGCGCCCTACGCCTATGAGCGTCACGACGTCGTCGCGGGCCAGCTCTACGGCTATCCCGTCGGCGCGACGATCTCGAAGGGCCGGATCGCCAGCATCGACGCCGAGGCCGCGAAGGCCGCGCCGGGCGTCCGCGCCGTGGTCACCACGCTGGACATCGCGCCGCTGGGCATCTGGAACTACAACGTCGCGCGCCTCTTCGGCGGCGACGTGGTGGAGCACTACCACCAGGCCATCGCCGTGGTCGTGGCCGACGGCTTCGAGCAGGCGCGCTCCGCCGCCGGCCTGATCGAGGCGACCTATGAAGAGGAGGCGCAGGACGTCGATCTCGACGCCGCCTTCCGGCGGCTCGAGGGGACGGGAGAGCCGTCGACCCTGGTGGGCGACGTCGAGGCGGCGTTCTCCGCCGCTTCCGTCACGCTGGACGAGATCTATCGCACGCCCTCGCAGACCCACGCGATGATGGAGCCGCACGCCTCGGTCGTGGACTGGTCGGACGGGGACCGGATGACGGTCTGGACCTCGAACCAGATGATCCACTGGAACCGCCAGGCGCTCGCCACCACCTTCGGCATCGCCGAGGACCGCATCCGCGTCGAAAGCCCCTATATCGGCGGCGGCTTCGGGGGCAAGCTGTGGCTGCGCGCGGACGCGGTGCTCGCGGCGCTCGGCTCCCGGGCCGCGGGCGCGCCGGTGAAGCTGGCGCTGCCGCGGCCGATGATGGCCAACAACACCACGCACCGCTCCGCCACCGTGCAGCGCATCCGCCTCGCCGCGGACGAAGGCGGACGGCTGACGGCGATCAGCCACGAGGCCGCCTCGCATTCCCTGCCCGGCGGGCGCGGAGAGGACGCGACCGCGCAGACCCCTACCTTCTACGCCGCGCCCAACCGCCAGGCGATGCACCACATCGTCGACATGAACCTGCCGGAGGCGTCGGACATGCGGGCGCCGGGCGAGGCCTCGGGCCTGATGGCGCTGGAGATCGCCATGGACGAGATGGCGGAGAAGCTCGGCATCGACCCGGTCGAGTTCCGCGTCATCAACGACACGCAGGTCAATCCCTCCGATCCCGACATGCCGTTCTCCGACCGGCATTTCGTCGCGTGCCTGCGCGAGGGGGCGGAGGCGTTCGGCTGGGCCGACCGCAATCGGGCGCCCGGCGCGACGCGGGACGGGGCCTGGCTGATCGGGCACGGCATGGCCGGGGCCTATCGCGGCGCGCCGACGCTGAATTCGGGAGCGCGCGTGCGGCTCTCGGGCGGACGTCTGGGGGTCGAGACCGACATGACCGACATCGGCACCGGCGCCTACACCATCCTCGCCCAGACCGCGGCCGAGACGATGGGCCTGCCGATGGAAGCGGTGGAGGTGCGGCTCGGCGACAGCGCCTTCCCGGTGTCGTCGGGTTCGGGCGGGCAGTTCGGCGCCGCCAGCTCCACCGCCGGCGTCTACGCCGCCTGCGTAGCGTTGCAGGACAAGGTCGCCGCCCGGATCGGCGCCAGGGCGCCGGCGTTCCGCGCCGGACGGGTGGTCGCCGAGGGCGTCGACATGGCGCTGGCCGATCTCGACGGTTCGATCGAGGCCGAGGACAGCATGACCTTCGGCGACTTCAAGTCGAATTACGTGCTCGCCACCTTCGGCGCGCATTTCGTCGAGGTGGGCGTCCACACCGCCACCGGCGAGGTGCGGGTCCGGCGCATGCTGGCCGTGTGCGACGCCGGGCGCATCCTGAACCCGACGACCGCGCGCAGCCAGGTCATCGGCGGGATGACCATGGGCGTCGGCGGGGCGCTGACCGAGCATCTTGCGACGGACATGCGGCGCGGGTTCTTCGTGAACCACGATCTGGCGACCTACGAGGTCGCGGTCCATGCCGACATCCCGGCGCAGGAGGTGATGTTCCTCGACACGCTCGATCCCGTCTCCACGCCGCTGAAGGCCAAGGGGGTCGGCGAGCTCGGCCTGTGCGGCGTCGCCGCCGCCATCGCCAACGCGGCCCATAACGCGACCGGCATCCGGGTGCGGGACTATCCGATCACGCTCGACAAGATGATCGACCGGCTGCCCCCGATCTGATCGCGCCGATGGCGGGCGAAGCCCTCGCATCGCGGACGCACGCGCCGCCGATCACGACGGCGGCGCGTGATGCGAGGCGCCGATCGCCTTCCATCAAGCGGATCCCCGACCGAGGGGAGAAGGCGCGCATGCCGCGCAGCCGAGGCTAGGGGCGATAGCGCAGCCGGTCGATCAGCAGGCGCAGCGCCGAGCTGTTCTGTCGCCGACCGGAATAACACAGCATGAAGCCGCTGAACGGCGGACACCAATCGGCCAGAACCCGCCGAAGGCCCCCCTGCGCGAGGGCCGTCATGACCTCGGGCTCCGTGATGTAGGCGATGCCGTGGCCCGCCTTGGCCGCTTCAAGAAGCAGATCGCTTTCGTTGAACACGAACGGCCCCGTCACCCGCTTCACGATCTCCTGGTCGCCCTTCTCGAATTCCCAGTCGTAGATTTCGCTGCTGGCGCTGAACCGCATGGCCAGGCAGTCGTGTCCATCCAGATCGTTGGGATGCCGCGGCACGCCCCGATCCGCGAAATAGGCGGGCGCGCCCACCGCGGCCATCCGCACCGGCGGTCCGACCGGCACGGCGATCATGTCAGGGCCGACCAGCTCCCCCAGCCGCACCGCCGCGTCGAAGCGGTGTTCCGCCAGATCGGACACCCGGCTGTCGGTGTTGATCTCGACCTGCACCTCCGGATAGTCGCGCACCATCTGCGAGACCACGGGCCACAGCACCGTGCGCGCCGCCGTCATCGACGTGGTGATGCGCACCAGCCCCTTGGGCGTGTCGCCGAGGATGCGGAGCTCCTCGATCCGCGCGTCGATCCGCTCCAGCCCCGGACGCAGGGCCGCCAGCAGCTTCGCGCCCGCATCGGTGGTGGAGACGTTGCGCGAGGTCCGGTTCAGCAGCCTGAACCCCAGCGACGCCTCGAGCCTGCGTATGGTGTGGCTGACGGCCGACTGCGACACGCGAAGCCGGGCGGCGGCGCGGGTGAAGTTCCCCTCCTCCGCCACGGCGAGGAAGACGGTCAGGTCGGCGAGCTCTTCGCGTTTCATTCATGATTCCAGACCGCTATGCGCTGCAGCGGAGCATATTGCGGGAGATGCCCCCAAGGCCATGAACAACGTTCATGGGTCCTATGGGATTTCCACGGATATGCGCCGGCGGGCGCGTGCGATATGAAGCTTCGTCTTCGCCGCGCAGACGTTCGCCGCGACGCTCTCAGAAAATCCCTCGGCGCGCGGCCTCCGGTCGATGCCGCCGCTGGACCTGACCGTCCACGATTTCGGGCGCAATGAGAAGATCGCCTGCCTTCCCCGCAAACTGACCGAGGCGGGTTCCGGCCTTCGAGAACGCGCGGCCGGGCGACCTGTGCGATGGGGCGCTCTGGGGCAAATTGGTCATGCTCCAAGCGGACGACCGCTATTCCCGAGGGTTGATCCGGCTGGGCCGCCTCGACGGGGGCCCCACGCCGCTGCCCGAACGGGGGGCGTTCCCGCTTCGCCTGAATGCCGTTGCCTGAGAAGGCGAAGGGGCGATGATCGCCATGCCTGGCGCCCTCATGCACGTCCGGTGCGATCTCCGCCTCGGAACCGCCCGTGGCGCCCAGAACGTCAATTGCAGTCATGCCTGATCCGGCCGGGGGCCTTGGCTCGGTGGGACCGCCCGCCTGCGCCGGCGCTTCCAGCGGCCTCCGAGCGCCCCCAGGCGAAGGGCGCCGCGTCCCGATCGACGGCTTCGGCTCCGGACGCCGTCGCCTGCCCCCGCGGCTCGCGACATCGCCGGAACGGACGCCTGCGCGGCATGGCTCCGCCGGAGGAAGAAGGCCGAGATGCCGTTCGCCGATCCGAAACGGATCTTGAAGCTCGACCGCCTGCACCGCCCAGGCGGCGTGGCCGGGTTTTTTCCCGCGTCAGCCGGCCGCGACCCGGCGCGCCGTCAGGTCTCCGAGCGCGAGGGACGAGGTCAGCCCGGGGCTCTCGATGCCGAACAGGTTCCACAGGCCGGGGATCCCGTGCGTCTCGGGGCCCTGGATGGCGAAATCGGCGAAGCCCGCCGGGTCCTCTCCGATCTTGGGGCGGATGCCGGAATAGGCCGGGGCGAGGGCGCCATCCGCCAGATCCGGCCAGTAGCGGCGGATGGCGGCGTAGAAGCGCTCGCCGCGGGCGGGGTCGACGGCGTAGTCCACCGTCTCGACCCATTCCACGTCCGGGCCGAAGCGGGCGCGCCCCTGAAGGTCGAGCGTCAGGTGGACGCCCAGCCCCCCGGGCTCGGGCGCGGGGTAGATCAGTCGGCTGAACGGCGTCGTCCCGCTCAACGCGAAATACGACCCCTTGGCCAGGGCGAGCCGGGGCAGATGCGCCGCGGGAAAACCGCGCAGCGACCCCGCCACAGCCACCGCTGAGAGCGCGGCGCAGTTGACCACCGTGCGGGCCTTGAGGCGCAGGCCGGCCGCCTCGAGGGTCACGCCGTTCTCGGCGACCTCGCCCCCCGTCACCGGCGTGTCGAAGGCGATCATCGCGCCATGGTCCTCGGCCTCGCCCTGATAGGCCAGCATCAGGCCATGGCTGTCGATGATGCCGGTTTCGGGCGACAGCAGCGCGCCCTCGGCCCGCAGGGCGGGTTCGAGCGCGCGGGTCTCGGATTTCGTGAGCTGGCGCATCTGCTCGACGCCGTTGGCCTGCGCCTTGGCGAGAAAGCCCGCCAGCATCGGGACCTGGTCGGGGTCGGAGGCCACGATCAGCTTGCCGCAGCGGCTGTGGGCGACGCCGCGTTCGGCCGCGTAGGCGTAGAGGCGGCGGCGGCCCTCGACGCAGAGCCGGGCTTTGAGCGAGCCCTCGGGGTAGTAGATGCCGGCGTGGATGACCTCGGAATTGCGGCTCGACATCTGGGAGCCGATCAGGCTTTCGGCCTCCAGCACCACCACGTCGCGGCCCGCGCGCGCCAGCGCGCGGGCGACGGCGAGGCCGACGACGCCGGCCCCGATGACCAGCGCGTCGACGGTTTCCAATGGCGTATCCAAGACCGGGCTCCCGAGATCGTCCTGCGATCGGCGTCTCGGCGACGACGCGTCGCCGCCGGGATCCGCCGGAGATGCGATCAGCGCATTTTCAGGGCGCCAGGTCGATAGCGGCGGTTGAAGCGCGCTGTCGCACCCTAGGGAGACCCGCCGGAACGGGTGGGTCCGCTATCCGACCTTCCCAAGGCGCGGGATCCGGGGCCTTGTCGCACGCCAACCGGAGGCGCCCCGCGAACATCCCTGCCGATCGCCTTGCCCGCTCCGGTCGCGAGGCCGCCCGCTCGCCGCCTCCGACCGCGCCGTGGCCGTGCACCTCCCAGGACGGCGCCGTCGCCGTGACCAGAGGCCTGGCGGGCGACGCGGTCCTTCCGGAAGTTTCGGACGACGGGCCGGGCATGCCTGAGGCGGACCTCGAACGCAGGTTCAGCCCCCTGTGCCGGGCGACAAGGACAGGCCGCCTCCGGGGATCGGCCCCGGCCCCGCCATCGCCTCCGGCGCCCTCGCCTCCCAGGGCGGCGCCATCGCGGCGCGCCATCGCCAGCCCTTCGCGCTGCCGACCCGGCTCCGCGACGCCTCCGCGGAGCCATGATTTTCGGCGGAGACGCGGGGCGTCAGGCCACGCGGCTCGCCGCGGCAGGCTCGTGCCGATCATCAGCTTTCGGCAGCTTTCAGCGGTCGCGGACCGGCGGCGGCGTCGCGACGTCGAAGCCGCTCATCGCCCGAGCTTCCAGTCGGCCCAGCGGCGCAGGATCGCCGCCGCCTCCTCGGACATCGCCTGGGTCGCGGGGATCCGGCGGTCCTGCACCGGGCGCGCGCATTCATGCGCCAGATGGGCGGAGTCGATGGGATGACGCTCCGCCCGGGTCAGGTCGGCGAAGGCCGGGCCGGAGTGGGACTTGTCGGCGGCGTAGTGCAGCTCCGCGATCCCGGCGATGCCCATGGCCGCGACGCAGAGCGCGCAGGGCTCGCAGGAGGTGTAGAGCGCGCAACCCGAGAGATCGACGGTCGCGAGATTGCGGCAGGCGTCGCGGATCGCCTCGGTCTCGCCATGCGAGGTCGGGTCGAAGTTCTGCAGCGAGCGATTGATCCCCTCCCCCACGATCTTCCCGTCCTTGACGATCACCGCGCCGAAGGGCTCCAGCCCCGGCTGGCCCAGCGCCTGGGCCGAGATCTCGATGGCGCGGCGCATGAAGGCTTCATCGTACATGGGGTCTCTCCTGATCGGCGTTGGACGGCGGCCAGGCCTGGGCGGGATCCCCGCCGGGGCTGACCGGCGCGCCCGGGGTCGGGCGCAGGGCCTCGACCGCGTGCGGCTGTTGCGGGACGCGGAATGCGCCCGTCGGGCGTCTCCGCGTGGATGGTTCGGGTGGCGCCGAGGCATTCGGGCCCCGGCGCCGTGGCTTGCATCCCCGTCGGCGCACCGAGGTTCAGCCGGTCTGAGGCGATCACGAAGGCGGCGCTCTCGGCGGTCGCGAGCGCCCGGCCGCGATGAGGAGCGTGCAGGACGCCATAGGGCGTGTCGAGCGCCACAGCGGCCGCATCCCGGCCGGCGACCGTGCCGCGGACGAGCTTGTTCATGGCCAGGGGCTCAGCCACGAACGGGCTGGCCGGGGCGGAGCGCACCTCCTGCGGCGGCCCGTCCCGCCGGATGATCCCGGTGGCCTGGATCACCCCACGGTCGGCAAGGGCGCACGCCTCCGACGGGACATGCGCCGCCACCGGCACGCCGCCCTGGCGCAGGCCGAGCTTGATCCACACGCCGATGCCGGGGATCAGATGGGCCTGGCCGGCGCCCCCCGGGCGAGGGCCGGTGACCGGCGCTCGTCGTTTTTTCGGGGCGCGGCGATGGCCCCGGTCGCGTCGGCTCGCGCGGCCGACGAAGAATGACGCGCGGCCATGGCCGGGCGCCGGCGAGGGTCAGCGCCAGTCGCGGCAGAGATATTTCACCTCCATGAACGCCTCCATCCCCCGGCGCGCGCCCTCGCGCCCGACGCCGGACTGCTTCATCCCGCCGAAGGGGATCGGCGCGCCGGTGACCTTGGTGCGGTTGACCGCCACCATCCCGTATTGCAGCGCCCGGGAAACCCGGTAGATCCGCCGCGGATCGAGGCTGTGCATGTAGGCGATCAGCCCGAACTCGGTGTCGTTGGCGCGGGCGACCACCTCGTCCTCGGCATCGAACGGGGTGAGGGCGGCGACCGGGCCGAAGGTCTCCTCCCGCATGATCAGCGCCGCTTCCGGCACATCGGTCAGGACCGTGGGCGCGTAGTGGAGCGGCCCGAGGTCGAGCCGCCCGCCGCCGCAGGCGAGCGTCGCCCCGTGGTCGAGCGCGTCGCGCACATGCGCCGCCTGCTTCGCCACGGCGGCTTCGTTCATCAGCGGCCCGATGTCGGGATCGTCGAGCCCCCGGCCCACGCTCAGCGCCCTGGTCGCCTCGACGAAGCGCTTCGAAAATGCGTCGTAGATCTCGCGCTCCACATAGATGCGGTTGGCGGCGAGGCAGTCCTGGCCGGAGGTGGCGAACTTGGCCTTCATGGTCTCGGCCACCGCGTCGTCGAGATCGGCGTCCTTGAACACGATCAGCGGCGCGAGGCCCCCCAGCTCCAGCACCAGCCGCTTCACCGTCGCGGCCGACTGGCGGTAGAGCAGCCGTCCGATTTCGGTCGAGCCGGTGAAGGAGAGGGCGCGCACCCGCCGGTCCTCGGCCCAGGGGCCGACCACGGTCGGGGCCTCGCCGGTGACGATGTTGAGCACGCCGGGCGGAAGGCCCGCCCGCTCCGACAGCACCGCCAGCGCCAGCGCCGAAAAGGGCGTCTCGGCCGAGGGATGCGCGACCACCGTGCAGCCGGCGGCGAGCGCCGCGGCGGCCTTGCGGGTCAGCATCGCCGCCGGAAAGTTCCACGGCGTGATCAGGGCCGCGACCCCCACCGGCTCCAGCCACAGCTCGACCTCGGCGTCGGGGAGGTGAGAGGTGACGCCCTCGATGTTGGGGCGCTTGGCCTCCTCGGCGTAGAACTCGATGAAGGACGCGGCGTAATCGATCTCTCCGCGCGCCTCCGACAACGGCTTGCCCTGCTCGAGCACCATGATCCGGGCGAGGTCCTCCTTCGCCTCCAGCACCAGCTCGAACCAGCGGCGCAGGATGGCGCCGCGCGCCTGGGGCAGCGTGCGCGACCAGTCGGCGAAGGCGGCGTCGGCGCGGTCGACGGCTGTGCGCGCCTGAGCGGCGGTCAGGCGGGCGACGTCGCCGATGCGCGCGCCGTCGGCCGGGTCGGTCACCGGGATCGGATCGGTCCCGTCGCCGGCGACCCAGCCGCCGTCGATCCAGGAGCGGTCGCGCAGCAGCGTCAGGTCGGACAGGCCGGCGCGGGCGAAAAGGGCGTTGTCGAGCATGTGGATCTCCGTTCGAGGGTCGGGCGTCGCGAGGCTCGGACCCGGAGGGAACGCGCTATGGCCTCCCGGCGCAAGGGCGGGGGACCGGGCCAGCGTCGGGCGGACGAGCCGGGCGACGCCCCGATTCCGCGCAAGGCGCGCCGCCGCGCGAGCGGCGCAGGCGTGCCGATGGACCCCGCGTCTCCATCATTCGCTTGCCGCAGCGCCGCCGCTCCATTGGGGTGATCGAGCTTCATGGCGCGGGCCTTGGCGACGGCCACGGCCTCCTCGGAACATGCGGAGCGGGCCGCGCGCGCCGGCTCCTTCATCAGCGCCATGACGCCGACGGCGAGGTCGTCGGCCGGAGAGCCTGTCCCGGGCGCGGAAGCGGACGTCGCCGTCCCCGAGCGGTCGCTCCGCTATTCCGCCGACCCGCATGACGATCTGCTCGCGGATTCGGCGATCGCGTGCCGGTCGATGCCGAAATGGCGGTAGAGGTCGCCGATGGTCCCGGTCTGACCGAAATGCTCGACGCCATGCGGGATCGTGCCGTGCCCTGCCACCGATCCCAGCCAGGCGAGCGTCAGGGGATGGCCGTCGATGACGGTGATCAGCCGGCAGTGGCGGGGCAGATCGCCCAGCAGCCGCTCGACATGGGCGACCGCCTGCGGGTTTCCGCGGGCGCGCTCGCGCCGCGCCGCGGTCCAGCCGGCGTTCAGGCGGTCGGCCGAAGTCACCGCCAGCACGCCGATGTCGCGGCGCGAGCCGCCGATCAGCCCGGCCGCGGCGATGGCCTCGTTCGCCACCGCGCCCTGATAGGCGATGACGATCTCGCAATTGGGACCGGGTTTGCGCAGCCAGTAGGCGCCGTCGACCGAACCCTGGCGGAACGCATCGTCGGCGCGCGGCCCTGGCTGCTCCAGCGGCTTGGTGGAGAGGCGCAGATAGACCGAGCCGCCGGTCTCGTCGCGCAGCCAGGTGCGCTCGTCCGACACCCCCTCGCCATCGCGCTGCAGATAGTCGAAGGCCCACTCCATGATCACCGCCAGCTCGTCGGCGAAGGCCGGCTCGAAACTGGCGAGCCCGTCCTGCGCCATGCCGGTCAGGGGCGTGCCGATGGACTGATGCGCGCCGCCCTCCGGGGCCAGAGTCACCCCCGACGGCGTGCCCACCACGATGAAGCGCGCATCCTGGTAGCAGGCGTAATTCAGCGCATCGAGCCCGCGATGCACGAAGGGATCGTAGAGCGTGCCGATGGGGATCAGGCGCTTGCCGAAGAGGCTGTGCGCGAGCCCCGCGGCCCCGAGCAGCAGGAACAGGTTCATCTCGGCGATGCCCAGTTCCAGATGCTGCCCCTCCGGCGCGAACACCCATTTGGCGGTCGAGGGGATGCGGTGTTCGATGAACACATCCGCCTGCGCCTTCCGCGCGAAGAGCTTGCGGCGGTTGACCCAGGGCCCGAGCGAGGTGGTGCCGGTCACGTCCGGCGAGGTGGTCAGGATCCGGGCGGCGAGCGCCTCGTCGCCCTTGGCGAGCTGATCGAGGATCTTGCCGAACGCCATCTGGGTGGAGATCTCGCGGTCGTCCGGCGCGGGGATCGCGGGGACCGCGAGCCGCGCATCCTCATGGCGCCGCGACCCGCCGGCGAAGAACGGAACTTTCGAGAGGAACGCGCGAAAGGCGGCGACGTCCTCGACGCCGGCGAACGGCTCCCATTCCTGGCCGTCAGGGACCTCCATGCGCCGCTGCCAGACCGCCATCTGGGTCTTGGTCATCAGCCCGCCATGGTTGTCCTTGTGCCCGGCGATAGGCGTCCCCCAACCCTTGATGGTATAGGCGAGAAAGCAGGTCGGCCGCTCATCGGTCACCTCGGCGAAGGTCTCGGCCATCGTCTGCACGCAGTTGCCGCCGAGATTCTCCATCAGCGCGGCCAGCGCGTCGTCGGACCGGCGCTCGATCAGCGCGGTGACCTCGCCCTGGTCGCCCAGATCGGTCATCAGCGCGTCGCGCCAGACCGCGCCGCCCTGATAGGTCAGCGCCGAATAGCGGGCGTTGGGACAGGCGTCGATCCAGTCGCGCAGCCGGTCGCCGCCCGGCTCCTCGAAAGCCTTGCGCTGCAGGGCGCCGTATTTGATGCGGATGACGTTCCAGCCGAACGCCTCGAAGATCTTCTCGATCCGCGCGAACAGACCCTCGCGCACGATGCCATCCAGCGACTGGCGGTTGTAGTCGATGATCCACCAGCAGTTGCGAAGGTCGTTCTTCCAGCCCTCCTGCAAGGCCTCGTAGACATTGCCCTCGTCCAGTTCGGCGTCGCCGACCAGCGCGATCATCCGGCCCATGGCCAGGTCCTCGCCCCAGCGTTTCGCCGCGATATAGTCCTGCACGAGCGCGGCGAAGCTGGTGATCGCCACGCCGAGCCCGACGGAGCCGGTGGAGAAATCCACGTCGTCCGCGTCCTTGGTCCGGCTCGGATAGCTCTGCACGCCGCCATAGCCGCGGAACGCCTCCATCCGCGCGCGGGTCTGGCGGCCCATCAGGTATTGCATGGCGTGAAACACCGGCGAGGCGTGCGGCTTCACCGCCACCCGGTCCTCGGGCCGCAGCGCCGAGAAATAGAGCGCCGTCATGATCGACACCATCGAGGCCGACGACGCCTGATGCCCGCCAACCTTGATCGCATCCGCCTTGGGCCGGATGTGATTGGCGTGATGGATCATCCAGTGCGACAGCCAAAGCAGCCGCTGCTCGACGGTCTTCAGCTGTTTCGCATCCATGGCCCCACCCCTTCGGTTCCGGTTCGCCCGGAGCAGGCATCGCCTCGGGGTCGCATACCCGGGCATCTTGCCATCGACGCGGCGGAATTTTCGACCTGTTTCACCCGTGCTCCACGATTTACAGGTAGGACTTGCCGCC
The DNA here is from genome assembly GCF_055129145.1 of Albimonas sp. Taxonomy (NCBI): domain Bacteria; kingdom Pseudomonadati; phylum Pseudomonadota; class Alphaproteobacteria; order Rhodobacterales; family Paracoccaceae; genus Albimonas; species Albimonas sp. The sequence goes on from NZ_JBSRTQ010000025.1 coordinate 15,954, forward strand.
CTGAGGCCCATTGAAGGTGAACATGACCCGCAACCGCCCCGCGCTGGACACGGCCAGCCTGCGCATCCTCGATGCGCTGCAAACCGACGCCGAGCTCAGCAACGCCGAACTGGCCGAGCGCGTGAACCTCTCCGCCTCGCCCTGCTGGCGGCGCGTGGCCGAGCTGCGCGCGCGGGGCGTGATCCGGGGCTCGGTCGCGCTGGTCGATCCGGTGAAGCTGGGGCTGCTGGTCAACGTCTTCGTCCATGTCACGCTGGAGAAGCAGGACAAGGCCTCGCTCCGCACCTTCACCGACGCCATCGACGGCCATCCCGAGATCATGGAATGCTACCTGATGACCGGGTCCGAGGATTTCATGCTGCGCGTCGTGGTCGAGGATCTGCTGCGCTATCAGGCGCTGGTGATGAACGTGCTGACCCAGATCCCGGGGGTCGCGAACATCCGGTCGAGTTTCGCGCTGGACCAGGTCAAATACACCACCGCCCTGCCCACCGGGCATCTGCGCGAGGATTGACCGCCAGGCCGTGCGGCGCGGGATCGCGTCATCGGTCGCCGGCCGTCGTCATCCCCGGCGGAACGTCCGGGCGAGCGCGACGAAGGCCTTCAGCGCGGCGGACGCGTTGCGTCGGCCGGGATAATAGAGGCAGAGGCCGGGAAGCGACGGCGTCCAGTCCTCCAGCACCCGGATCAGCCGACCCGCCTCGATGTCGGCGCGGACATCGGCTTCCATGAAGTAGCCGAGCCCGACGCCGTCCAGCACCGCGATCCGCGCCAGCGAAGCCTCGTCCAGCGTGATCGGTCCGGCGACGTCGACCTGCGCCGCCTGACCGGCTTTTTCGAAGTGCCAGCGATAGAGGGCGCCGTTCGGCAGGCGGACCCGGATGCAGCGGTGGGCGCCGAGATCGGCGGGGGAGCCCGGCCGGCCATGCCTCGCGACATAGCCGGGCGATCCGACCACGGCCGAGCGCTGCGGCCTGCCCAGCGACACGGCGATCATGTCGCTCGGCACCAGGTTGGCGGCGCGCACGCCAAGGTCGAACCCCTCGGCGACGATATCGACCAGCCTTCCCTCGGTGACCAGGTCGACATGCACCTGCGGATGGCGCCGGATGAAGTCCAGCACGAGGGGCGAGAGGATTTCGCGCGCCGCGGTCGCGAAGGTGTTGATGCGCAGCGTGCCGGACGGCGTCGCCTGCTGCGCGCGCGCGCCTTCCATCGCGCCGTGAATGTCGCGGAGCGGGGCGGCGATCTCTTCGACGAAGGCGCGACCGGCGTCGGTCAGCGACACGCTGCGGGTGGTGCGGTTGAAGAGGCGGACGCCGAGGCTCGCCTCGAGCTTGCCGACCGCGCTGCTCAGCGCCGTGGTCGACATGCCGAGATCGAGCGCGGCGGCGCGAAACGACCCCTTCCGGGCGATGGCGACGACGGCGTCGAGGTCGTTGAGGCCGGCGCGATACATTGTCCTGCTATCCGATATTCCGCATGCCGATCCGTCCCGCTTATGGGGATGATTGTCCACCCCTATCTTTGGGTCCTCACCGCAAAGGAAAGGACAGCGACATGCGCCTGCCATCCCCGATCCGGACCTATTTCGACGCCGACAACGAACCCGATGGCGACGCCCCCCTGGCGGCCTTCGCGATCCATGCGGTCGTCGAGGACGAGGGCCGAACCTATCGCGGCCGCGAGGCCATCGACGCCTGGTGGCGCGCCGCGAAGGCCAGAACCAAGCACCGGGCGGAGCCGTTCGCGATCATCGACGCGGGCGACGCGATCGAAGTGCGCGCGAAGGTCACCGGCGAATTTCCCGGCAGCCCCGCCGATCTCACCTTCGCGTTCCGGCTTGAAGACGGCGCCATCGCGGGCCTGAGGATCGGCGCATGACCGGGTTCCTGACGCTCGAGGGCCGACGCGCCCTCGTCACCTCCGGCACGCGCGGTGCGGGGGCGGCGACCGTCGCCCTCTTCCGCGCGCTGGGGGCGGAGGTGCTGACCGCCGCGCGGTCGCGGCCGCCGGAGCTGGCTGAGGCGATGTTCGTCGCGGCCGACCTCACCACGGCGGAAGGCTGCGCCGCGCTCGCGACCGCGGCGGGGGAGCGGCTCGGCGGGGTGGATATCCTCGTCCACATGCTCGGCGGCTCGTCGGCGCCGGCCGGCGGCTTCGCGGCGCTCGGCGAGGCTGATTGGGCCGCCGAGATCAACCTCAACCTGATGGCGGCCGTCCGGCTCGATCGCGCGCTCCTGCCCTCTATGGCGGCGCAGGGGCGGGGCGTCGTGATCCACGTCACCTCGATCCAGGCCCGGCTTCCCCTGCCTGAGGCGACGACGGCCTATGCGGCCGCGAAGGCCGCGCTGTCGACCTACAGCAAGAGCCTTTCGAAGGAGGTCGCCCCGAAGGGGATTCGGGTGGTGCGCGTCTCGCCGGGCTGGATCGAGACCGAAGCCTCGACCCATCTGGTGGAGCGCGTGGCGAAGGAGGCCGGCACGGACGCCGAAGGCGGCAGACGCATCGTCATGCGATCGCTCGGCGGCATCCCGATCGGCCGCCCCTCGATGCCGGAGGAGGTGGCGGGCCTGATCGCCTTCCTCGTCTCCGACCGGGCGGCGACCATCACGGGCGCCGAGTACGTGATCGATGGCGGCACGATCCCGACGGCATGAAGGATGATGCGACCCCGAAACGTCGCGCGACCCGTGCGATCAGGCGCCCCGCGGCCCGCAGGGCCTGCGAAACCCCGGCGTCGACACGGTCGATTCGGATGAAAGAATCTTTCATCCGAATGAGCGCTCAAACAGTTATGAAAGCATTCTGTTCGCCTTTCTCACCTGCACGGAGAAAATTCGACGACAACTTCGAAAGCACCTTCCATTCCAATCCCGCTACTCTCGAGCTGTTCCCAAGACGAGGTCGAATGATGTCGCCCCCGGAAGCATTCAAGCATCGCCCGCTCGCGTTCGACCCCGTGCCGATCGAGCCTCTCCCTTGCACCTTCGACGCGCGCGCCGGGGCGCTCGAGGTCTCGGAAACGGGAAACGCCGCCATCCGCCTTTCGGCCCGCACGGAAGCGGAACCCGTCGACCCTGTCCACGACGGGTGACCCGAGGCGGGGCCGGATCGACCTGACGGGCCGGCGCTTCTTCCCGAAACGGTCGCGTGCGCCTTGCGCGCATCTCGGCGGCGCGCCGGCGCTCGACGGCGACCGCCACCGGCATGACCGAGGGCCGGCGCGCCGCCCCGGCATGCAACCCGAACCTTCGCGCCGCCGCAGGCTCCCCGCGGAGGGGCGCATTCGACACTCAAGTCATGGAGGTCCGAAATGAGACTGACGATCAATGCCGTCGCCATCGCCGGCGCGGCTCTTCTCGCCTGCGCCGCCGCCCTGCCCGCCAAGGCGGATCCGATCAGGAACATCGTCATCGTGCATGGCGCTCTGGTCGACGGCGCCGGCTGGCGCGGCGTCTACGACATCCTCAAAGCGCGGGGATACGAGGTGAACATCGTGCAGCCGCCGATGACGACGTTGCAGGCGGACGTCGACGCGACGCATCGGATGCTGAAGCTTCAGGATGGTCCGTCGGTTCTCGTCGGCCACAGCTACGGCGGAATGATCATCACCGAGGCCGGCGCGACCGATGACGTCGCCGGGCTGGTCTACATCGCCGCCTTCCAGCCGGACGAAGGCGAGACGCTCGCCGGGCTCGCCGGCGAGATCCCTGCGGCGACGACCGGGATCAAGGCCACGTCCGACGGGTTCCTCTACCTCGACCCGGCCGTGTTCGCGGAGGATTTCGCGGGGGACGTGCCCCGGGCCGACGCCGAGTTTCTGGGGCATTCGCAAGTCCTTCCCGCGCAGGCCACCTTCGAGACGAGGATCACCGCGCCGGCCTGGAAGGCGAAGCGGAGCTGGGCGCTGATCCCGACGCAGGACCGGGCGATCCATCCCGACCTGATGCGCAGGATGGCGGCGCGGGCCGGCAGCACGACGCAGGAGACCGACGCGAGCCACGCCGTCTTCATCTCGCAGCCGGAGGTGGTCGCCTCGCTGATCGAAAGCGCCGCGAAAGCGCTCGGCGACTGAGCCGTGGGGCCCTTCCCGCCAGGCCCGAAGCCTGGCGGGACGGGCCGGGACCACCGCTCATGCGCGGCGCCCGATCATGCGGCGTGACGAAGACCGACGGGCGAAGCTAGACTGCCCCTGAGGCATCCGACTCGAGAATGCCATATAAAAGGGAGCGAAACGCCATGGAACGCAGGAAATTTCTGATCGGCGCGGCGGCCGTCGGCGCCGGAGGGGCGCTGGCGGCGCCGGCGCTGGCGCAAGGCCGTCGCGAAATGATCGTGGTGTCGGCCTATCCAAGGGACTTTCCGGGCATCGGCATTTCGGTGCAGCGGCTGGTGAAGCGGATCGCGGATCTGTCGGAAGGCCGGATCGTCACCCAGTACTTCGCCGCGGGCGAACGCGTCGGCGCCTTCGACGTGCTGGACGAAGTCGCCTCCGGCAACAGCCAGGCCTACGTGGCCAGCGACTACTATTTCACCGGCAAGCACCCGGCCTACGTCTATTTCTCCACCGTGCCGTTCGGCATGACCGCGCCGGAGATGAACGCCTGGATCAAGCACGGCGGCGGACAGGCGTTGTGGGACGAGCTGGCCGGCCAGTTCGGCATCAAGGCCATCCTGTGCAGCAACACCGGCACGCAGGCCGGCGGCTGGTTCAACAAGGAGATCAACTCGCCGGACGACCTGCGCGGGCTGAAGATGCGGATCCCGGGCCTGGGCGGCGCGGTGATGTCCAAGCTCGGCGCCTCGACCGTGTCCCTGCCCGGCGGCGACATCTACCAGAGCCTCGTCTCCGGCACGATCGACGCCACCGAGTGGATCGGGCCTTATAACGACTACTTCATGAAGTTCCACGAGGCTGCGAAGTATTACTACACCGGCGGCATGCACGAGCCGGGCACCGCCGCCGGCCTCGGCATGAACGCCGCGTGGTACGGAGAGCTCAGCGACTGGGAGAAGATGATCATCGAGGCCGCCTGCTACGAGGAGAACGCGAATGCCTACGAGGAGCTGATCGCGCTGAACGGCGTCTACCTCGACCGGCTGGTGAAGGAGCATGGCGTCCAGGTCCGCACGTTCGACGACGCGCTCTGGGACGCGTTCGGCGAGGCCTCGGCGGAAGCCTTCGACGAGCTTCGCCAGCACTCCGACATCGCCGCGCGCATCGATGACAGCTACCAGGCGTTCCTGCGGCAGGCAGGCGGCATGATGAGCCGGTTCGAAGGCGCCTTCCTCAACCAGCGCAACCGCGTGCTGGGCGTCTAGACCCGATCCGCCCCGGCCGTCCGAGCGACGGCCGGGGCTCCGCTTCGGCGCAGGGCCGCGCCCATCCGCCAAACCTTGCTCGCGCAGCTGGGCACGGTGCGTTGCGCCTGGTCTCGCAGCGGCATCGCGATGGCTCTTCCGGTGGGAGCGACGCGGCGTCGGCCTCGCGGGTCGCCCCGGGGATCACGCCCCCCGCCGGTCCTGTGAAGTCGATCCGGTCAGCCGCGTTTTTTCGGACGTTTCGTCGCCGATGCCCCCCTGCAAGACCAAATACGCGATCAAGGCGCTGATGTTCCTCGCCGACGCGCAGGCGCGCGAGGCGGAGGCGCTTCGGATCGAGGATGTCGCCGCGCGCTCAGGCGCGACGAAGCGGTTTCTCGAGCGTATCCTGCTCGACCTGAAGCGGGCCGGCCTGATCGACGGCCGGCCCCGTTGCCCTGCCTCCCGCGCCGCGCCTATCGGCGCTGCGAGGCTGCACGGACCGGACCGCCTGCCGGATGCGCGCGGTCTTCGGCGGGTTCTATGCGGCTCATATCCTGAGGATGGAGTCGCTCACGCGCGCCGACCTGCAGTGGCCGCTGGACGTGTCGAAATCCAGGATCCGGCAACCCCGCCGGATCGACACGCCCCAGTCCGCCAGCAGTCCGCCGACCAGTTCCCGCATGCGGGCAGGCGCTCAGAGCGCTCAGCGGATGACGTGCCTCGCAGCGTTTCCCGGTCCAGGGCGAGGTTGGCGACGATCTTCCTCAGCCGCCCGTTCCCGTCCTCGAGCGCCTTCAGCCGCCGCATCTCGTCAGGCAGCAGCCCCGCATGCTTCGCGCGCCCGTTGAAGCAGGTCGCCTGGCTGATCCCCGCCTTGCGGAATACCTCCGCCACCGGCAGGCCGTCCTCGCCCGGCTTCAACGCGAACGCCGGTCTCGCGCGTCCGAAAACCTCGACGCCTTCATGGTCTCCGCTCCTCTCCCGGCCAGGAAAATCGTAGCGGGAAACTCCAGCTATCCGAGATCCGGTTCTCGGGGGGCGGAGCACTTGAGATCGGTAGTCGGCGGATGGTTTCAGGGCACGCGCGGCGTCAGGTTCCCGAGCGAGGCGTGCGGCCGGACGGGGGAACGGGGCAGGCTGGACTCTGCGGGCCGGTCATGGGCGAGCCCCTGATGCGATTGCATCTTCAGGCCCGTTCGCAAGACAGGGTTCGCGACGATCATCGAGCGAAATCGTTTAGATCGGATTATGCCTTGAAGCGCGGCAGCCGGGGCGGATCGACGTCCCCGGTCGCGTTGACGACGCCGGCCCCGTGGAAGAATTTGTTTCCCTCACCATGCGCTGCGAGGCGGGAGCCGTTGGATTGTTCCGGAATCGGCCTGCAGGACGGGCCGTTGACGACGCATTTCGGCGACCCTCGATCCAGCGGCGGAGGGCCGCGAGGGTCCAGGCGCCTGCGCCGTCGGATCTCCCCGGATTTCCGGCGCGCGGGCGATGTCGCCTCCAGTTCCCCGCCTCGGGCCGCGGCAGCACGGATCAGGGCGCGCGGACCTCCTTGGGCGGGGGCAGGTTTTCTGCGCGTCGGCCTCCCTGTCCCGGAAGCGATCTCACCGGAGCGTAGCGTCGGCTCGTTTCCACGATGATCTTCCGCGCTATATCCTCAAGGGTCGGGAAAAGGACGCAGGTTCTGCGCACAGCATTGATCATCGGCGCGTCAGGCGGCATCGGCCGCGCCATCAGCTCCAGGCTGTCGGAGCGGGGCGTCGCCGTGACCGGCCTGTCTCGCAGCGCCGACGCGCTGGACGTCACCGACGCCGCCTCCGTCGATCAGGTCATGTCGCGACAGAACGGACCCTATGATCTGATCCTGATCGCGACCGGCATCCTGGCGCCTGCAGGCGGCGAACCGGAGAAATCGCTCGACCGGATCGATGCCGCCGCAATGGCCGAGGTGATGGCGGCCAACGCCATCGGGCCCGCCCTGATCCTGCGTCACGTCCCCAGACTTCTGGCCCGCGATCAGCGGTCGGTGGTGGCCGTGCTGACGGCCCGCGTGGGATCGATCGGCGACAATTTCCTGGGCGGCTGGTACAGTTACCGCGCCTCGAAGGCGGCGGCCAACCAGATCGTCCGCAGCGCGTCGATCGAGATCGCGCGCACGCGCAGGCACGCCGTGGTGGTCGCGCTGCATCCTGGCACGGTGGAGACGTCGTTCACCGCCGGCTACCCCGATCACAGGAAAACGACGCCGGACGCCGCCGCGGAGAACCTCTTGCGGGTGATCGACGGGCTTGCGCCTGAAGACACCGGGCGGTTCCTCGACTGGGCCGGCGCCGAGGTTCCCTGGTGAACATCGTCCTCGCGCCTCGGGACCGCATCTTCACGCGGGAGGAGGCGGCTCAGGCGATCCGTGTCCGCCGCGAGTTCATGAAGATCTCACGGATCTTGCTGCGACCCGGAACCCCGGACCGCCCGGTCCGGGAACTCCCGGGCTTCGTCATGACGGCGTGCCGGAAGCGCCGCTGACGTCGGCGAGCGATATCAGGACGTTGCGCCCGATCACGCCGAGAGGTCGGGCTTCGTTGCGGAACCTGCGACGAGCCTCCATGTTTTCGCGGGCGTCGCATTCAATTTGCGAAAACCGAACCGGAGCGGATCCATGCGTCGCTTGCCCACAAGGCGCCAACCGGTTTGAGCGGAGGCGCCGCATGCGGACCCGGATCGCTTCAGGAGGGTCACGGCAGCCCAAAAGTCTCTTCGGAAACGGCGGCCTCGCCGGAATCGATCCTTCCGGAATATGTTGACTGAACCGTCCGAACGGAACGGCCGGGCGCCGCCAGGCCGTCACCCGTTCCGACGTGCCGGGGCAGGCATTCAGACGCATGCGCGAGGCTTGCATTCAGACGCTTGCGCGAGGCTTGATGGTGAAACCTCCACCAAACGGGAATATGAGCAGGAAGCGGCGAGGCAGGATATGAGGCCCGGGATGCGACACAGGATTTCGGCGCGCATGAGACGATCGGCGCCTGACGCCGCAGGATGCGCGCGGCGCTTCGTGACGGCGACGCTGGCGCTCTCGCTGCTCGGGATCGGCCTGTCGGCGTCGGCGCGGGCGCAGACGGTCCCTGACGCCTCGGACGCCGCGACCGCGCCCGCCGATCGCGCGCCCCTGCTGGTGCAGGCGGTGGCGGCCAAGGTCCGCGTCGGCCGCCAGACCGTCTCGCTGACCGGCGAAATCGAGGCGCGCAACACGCTCGACGCGTCGTTCCCCGCCGCCGGCCGTATCGACGAGGTTCTGGTCGAGGAAGGCGAACATGTCCGCAAAGGGCAGGAGCTGGCGCGCACCGAGAGCGTGTCGCAGAAGCAGATCCTGCGGTCGCGCGATGCGGCGCTGACCACCGCCGAGGCCAACCTCGCCCAGGCCCGCAGCGAATTCGAACGCCAGGACGCGCTGCTCGAACGCGGCGCCGCCACCCGCGTCACCCGCGACGAGGCCGAGGACGCCATGCTGGGCGCCGAAGCCAGCGTCGCCGAGGCGCAGGCCGCCCGCGATCTCGCCCGGAAGGACCTGACCGACACCGTGCTGCTGGCGCCCGAGGACGCGCTGGTCACCGCGCGCAACGCCGAGGTCGGCCAGGTCGTCGGGGCCGCGGAGACGGTGATCGAACTGGCCATCGGCGCCGAGTACGACGCGGTGATCGACGTGCCCGAAGTGCTGCTGACCGTGGAGCGCGCGGCGCCGCCGGTGCACCTGAAGCTGCTCGACGTCGACGCCCCGGCCTTCATGGGCGAACCCCGCGAGATCTCGCCGCTGGTCGATCCCGAGCGGGGCACGGTCGAGGTCAAGATCCGCGTGATCGACCCGCCGGCGCAGATCGCCATCGGCGCGTCGGTGCGCGCCACGGTCGGTTTCGAAGAGCCGCCCGTGGTTTCGCTCCCGTTCTCGGCGCTGATCGCGACCGCCGAAGGTCCGGCGGTGTGGGTGGTCGATACCGATCCCGGCGCAGATGCCGGCGTCGTCTCGCTGCGTCAGGTCGCGCTTCTGCGCCATGAGACCGGGCGGGTGCTGATCGCCTCCGGCCTGGAGGACGGCGAGACGGTCGTCTCGCTCGGCGTCCAGCTGATCCATGAGGGGGCGCGGGTGCGCCTGACCTTCGCCGACACGGAAGGGACGATCGAATGATGCGCGGCGCCCTCATCCCGCTCGGCCTCATCCTCCTGCTCGCGGGATGCGACGAGGAGGCCGCCGCGCCGCCGCCGAAGCCCCGCCCGGTGGTGTCGGAGAACGTGACGTCCGTCACTGAATTCGGCCGCACCTTCCTCGGCGAGGTCAGCGCGCGCAAGGAGGTCGATCTCGCCTTCCCGGTCAGCGGCACGCTCGCCGAACGTCCGGTGGACGCCGGCGCGCTGGTCGAGGCGGGGGAGCTGCTCGCCCGCCTCGACCCCACCGATTTCGAAACCAACCTCCGCTTCGCCGAGGCCTCCCTGGTCGTGGCCGAGGCCAGGCTGCGCACCACCGGCAACGCTCTGGAGCGCACGCGCATCCTGCTCAGGCGCAACGTCGCCTCGACCCAGGACCTGGAGCAGGCGGAGCAGGCGGTCGCCGCGGCCCAGGCCTCGGTCGATCAGGCCGACGCCGAGCGGGTGGACGCGCGCGAAAACCTGGACAACGCCGCGATGAAGGCCCCTCAGGCCGGCGTGATCAGCGCCGTCCATCAGGAACCGGGAGCGGAGCTGACCGCGGGCGAGCCGGTGCTGCGCCTGTCGGGCACCGAGGCGCGCGAGGTGCTGATCGACGTCACCAACGATCAGCGAAAGGATTTCGCCGTCGGCTCCGAATTCGTGCTGGTGCTGGACGCCAACCGCGCGGTCAGCGCGCGCGGCGTGCTGACGTCCATCGACCCGGTCGCCGACAGCACGACCCGCACCCGCCGGGTTCACCTGCGGATCGTCGATCCCACCGTCGGCTTCCGGCTGGGCGCGCTGGTGCGCGTCACCGCCGCCAGCGAGGGCGCGTCCAGCGTCTCCGTCCCCGAAACCGCCTTGCGCGACGATGGCTCGGTCTGGCTGGTCGACCGACCGTCGGGGGCCGTGCGGTCCGTGCCCGTAACCGCCGGCGAGACCTTCGCCGGGCGCGTGCTGATCACCGACGGACTGGCCGTGGGCGACGAGATCGTGGTGAAGGGCGTTCATTTGCTCAAGGATGGTCAGGTGGTCGGAAAGCAGGTGGCGAGATGAAGAACTTCAATCTCTCCGAATGGGCGCTGGGTCACCGGTCCTTCCTTTGGTTCCTGATCGGGGTGTCGATGATCGCCGGCGCCATGGCCTACATGTCCATGGGGCGCGAGGAAGACCCCAATTTCGCGATCAAGACCATGGTGGTGACAGCCTCCATGCCCGGCGCCACCGTCGACGAGACCGTCAAGCAGGTCACCGACCGGATCGAGCGCAAGCTCGCCGATCTGAGCGAGCTGGACTACACCCGCTCGATCACCGTGCCGGGCCGGACGGTGGTCTACGTCTATCTGCTCGACACCGTGAAGGCCGAAGCGCTGCCCGGGGTCTGGCAGAAGGTGCGCAACTACATGTCGGACATCCGGGGCGATTTCCCGGATGAATTCGCCGGATTCGGCTTCAACGACAGCTTCGGCGACGTCTACGGCAACATCTACGCCCTGACCTCCGACGGCTTCTCCCCGCGGGAACTCCGCGACTACGCCGAAAACATTCGCCGCGGCATCCAGGGGCTGGAGGATTCCGGCAAGGTCGACATCTACGGCGTCCGCGACGAGGTGATCTATCTGGAGTTCAACACCGCCCGGCTCGCGGCGCTGGGGCTCGACCAGCAGGCGGTGCAGGACACGCTGGCCGCGCAGAACGCCATCGTCCCTTCGGGCGCCATCGATTCCGGGGCGGAGCGGGTGAGCGTGCGGGTCGGCGGGCAGTTCTCGGGCATCGAGAGCCTGCAGGACGTGAACCTGCGCGTCGGCGACCGCTTCTTCCGCCTGTCCGACGTGGCCGAGATCAGCCGCGGCTACGTCGATCCGCCGAGCGAGCTGTTCCGGGTCAACGGCCAGGAGGCCATCGGCATCTCCGTCGGCCAGCGCGATGGCGCCAACATCCTGGAATTCGGCGCGGAGCTGGAGGCGCTGATCCGGTCCTACGAGGCCGAGCTGCCGATCGGGGTGGAGATCCACAAGGTCGCCGATCAGCCGGTGGTGGTCGAGGAATCCGTCGACCATTTCGTGCGCGCGCTGATCGAAGCCGTGGTCATCGTGCTGGTCGTGAGCTTCATCAGCCTCGGCGTGCGGGCGGGGCTGGTGGTCTCGATGACCATCCCGCTGGTGCTGGCGATGACCTTCGTGTGCCTGTCCTATTACGGCATCACCTTGCAGCGCATTTCGCTCGGCGCGCTGATCATCGCGCTGGGGCTTCTGGTCGACGACGCGATGATCGCCATCGAGACCATGATCTCCCGGCTCGAAAAGGGCGAGAGCCTGACCAGGGCCGCGTCCTACGCCTGGACCTCCATCGCCTTCCCGATGCTGACCGGCACGCTGGTGACGGTGGTGGGGTTCATTCCGATCGGGCTCAACTCCTCGTCGGCGGGTGAGTTCACCTTCTCGCTCTTCGTGGTGATCGCGGTGTCGCTGGTGCTCAGCTGGATCGTGGCGGTGCTGTTCGCGCCGCTGCTGGGCGTGACCTTCCTGCCCGCGAAGATGAAGCACAACGACGGCGGCCCGGGCCTGATGCGCCGCGCCTTCCATGTGCTGCTGCGCGCGGCGATGCGCTTCCGCTGGATCACCATCGCGGCGACGCTGCTGCTGTTCGGCGCGTCGCTCTACGGCATGCGTTTCGTGGAAAGCCAGTTCTTCCCCGCTTCGGACCGGGTGGAGCTGGTGGTCGACATGACCCTGCCGCAGAACGCCTCGATCACCGCCACCGAGGCCGAGATCGACCGGATGGAGCAGGCGCTGGTCGGCCGCGAAGAGGTCGTCTCCTGGTCGTCCTATGTCGGCCGCGGCGCCCCGCGCTTCATCCTCTCGTTCGAGGCGCTGACCCCCAACGCCAATATCGGCCAGATCATCATCGTCACCCCGTCGATCGAGGCGCGCGACGCCCTGCGCAAGGATCTGGAGCGGATCGCGGCCGATGAGTTCCCGGGCGTCGACGTCTATGTGAAGCTGCTCGACGTCGGGCCGCCGGTGGGGCGTCCGGTGCAGTATCGCCTCTCGGGCCCCGATCCCGACGCGGTGCGCGACCGGGCCCGCGACTTCGCCGCCCTGATGGCGAGCGACCCGCAGCTCGGATCGGTGGTGCTCGACTGGAACGAGACCTCGCGCCTGGTGCGGGTGGAGATCCTGCAGGACAAGGCGCGGGAGCTGGGCGTCACGCCGCGGGCCATCGCCTCGGGGCTCAACGCCATCTTCGACGGCCAGGTCGTGACCCAGCTTCGCGACGACATCTACCTGGTCGACATCCTCGGGCGGGGGGACCGCCAGTCGCGCCAGTCGATCGAGGCGCTGACCGGCCTCCAGCTCTCGGTCTCGGGGGGCAAGGTGATCCCGCTGAGCAGCCTCGCCACCTTCGACTACGGCGTCGAGCTGCCCCAGATCAGCCAGCGCAACCGGGTGCCCACCGTGACCCTGAAGGCCGCGGTGGTCGGCTCGGCCCAGCCGGCGACCATCGTCGGCGATCTGGCGCCGCGCGTGGCGGATTTCACCGCGCGCCTGCCCGTGGGCTACAAGGTGGAGATCGCCGGCAGCGTCGAATCCAGCGCCAAGTCCCAGGGGCCCATCGCCGACGTGGTGCCGTTGATGCTGCTGTGCATGGTCACGCTGGCCATGATCCAGATGCAGAGCTTCCGGCTGACCTTCGTGGTGCTGTGCGCGGGGCCTCTGGGCATGATCGGGGTGGTGGCGGCGCTGCTTCTGTCGGGCGCGCCGCTGGGCTTCGTCGCCATTCTGGGCATCCTGGCGCTGCTGGGCATCCTGATCCGCAACTCCATCATCCTGGTGCATGAGATCGAGGAGCTGCGCCATGCCGGCCTGACCCGCTGGCAGGCGGTGTTCGAGGGCGCCGACAGCCGCTGCCGCCCGATCCTGCTGACCGCCGCCGCGGCGAGCCTGGCGCTGATCCCGATCTCGAGCCAGGTGTTCTGGGGCCCGATGGCCTTCGCCATGATCGGGGGCATCATCGTGGGCACGCTGGTGACGCTGGTCTTCGTGCCGGCGCTTTATCTGGCGGTGTTCCGGGTCGACCGGAATGCGGACGCGACGCCCCGGCGCGAGGCGCAAGCGCGCCACGCCGGATAGGGACGGGGCAGGCCCGATCCTGGCGAGGGCGGGCCTGCCGCGGGGCGAGCGCCTGCGCATGGGCGTCCTCCGCGGACATTGTCGGACCACGACACCTGAATGTGAAAGACTCCTAGGAGGATCAGCCGCAAGATGTAGGCGCAAGAATCCGGGCATTTGTCAGGAGACAGTCCGACAAGCGACCCAGCCGGCACGCCCCCTCGACCGGAACACCGGCGAGACCACCAAAAACTCCCGGGAGGAGACCACATGACCCGCTTCGCACGCTCGAGAACCGTATCCGCGCTGCTCGCCGCAGCCGCGGGCCTGGCCCTGGCCGCCCCGGCCGGGGCGCAGGATTTCCAGTGGCCGCGCCTGCTGGTGGTCGGCACGCCGGGCACATCCTCGGGCAGCTTCGCCTCGACCAACGGCTGGGCGCCGGTGCTGCAGCAGGAGACCGGCACCACCGTGCGCGTGGTGCCCGAAGACAACGAGCCGATGCGCTATCGCCGCCTGACCGACCGGCAGGACATCGCCATCTCCTCGGTCTCCGCCGCCGAAATGCGCTTCCAGATCCAGGGCATCGGCGGCTACGCCTCGGCCAAGCCTGCGGCGCAGCGGGTGCTGTGGCATCACAACGACACGCCCTGGGGCTTCGTCACCGCCGGCGATTCCGACATCAAGACCATGGACGACATCAAGAAAGGCGGCGTGCGGGTGACCGAGGGCATGTTCTCGCCCCCCATGTCGCTCACCGCGACCAAGGCCCTGCCCGCCTTCCTGGGCATGACGCCCGAGGAAGCCGCCGAGAAGATCACCTTCGTGCCCGCGTCGAGCTACGCCGAGAACTGCCGTTCGGTGGTCGAGGGCAAGTCGGACGTGGCCTATTGCGCGCCGATCAGCTCGGTCCTGTCGGAGATGGAGGGAGCGCCCGGCTCGATCCGCTGGCTGCCGATGCCGCTCGATGCCAAGGACGCCTGGGCCCGCTATCTCGAATTCCGCCCGATGCTGGTGCCCACCAAGATCAGCCTCGGCGTCTCGACCGCGCAGGGGATCGACGGCGTGACCTCGAACTTCCTCTACGCCGTGCCGGCCGAGACGGACGCCGACTTCGCCTACAACATGGCCAAGTGGTTCCACGAGTCCTTCGGCGCCTACAAGGGCTCGCATTCGCTGGCCGCGCGGATGTCGCTGGAACTGTTCCGCGGCTATCTCGACCGCTCGCCGCTGCCGGTGCACGAGGGCACGGTGAAATATCTGCGCGAGATCGGCCAGTGGACCGACGCGGACGACGAATGGAACGACGCGGCGATCAAGAAGATGGACGCCTGGATCGCCGGCCGTCAGGCCGCGATGAAAGAGGCGAACGAAAAGGGGATGCGCGCGGACTTCCAGGACCCGGAATTCATCGCGCTGATCGAGAAGCACACCGAGGGGCTGGAAGGCTTCCGCTCGCGTCTCTGATCGTCTGATCGCGGGCCGCGCACCCGGCGGGGCGGCTTCGGCCGTCCCGCCCCACCTTCCGCGCGTGCGCGTGCGCGCCCCGCGACGATGCGCTCGGCCGCGCCGCCGGTTCCGCCACCGGCGACGCGCGAGGCGACCCTCGCCTGCGTCCTCCCCTCCTTTCACCGGGCTCCCGCCATGACCGACACTTCCGCAAGCTCCCCGACGCAGCCGCCTCCGTCGCCGGAGGATCACCTGCCCCCGACCGAGATCACCCGCCTGGGCGCCATGTATTCGCCCACCAGCCTGCTGTTCGTGGCGCTCTGCCTCAGCGGCCTGGGGGCGGGGCTCGCCTATGTGTTCGGCATCCCCATCGGCGGCAAACGGATGCTGGAGGGGGAATACTACTGGGTCTTCATCGGCCTCTTCACCGCCGCGGCCTTCGTGGCCCTGCCCGCCGCGCCCAGCCAGCGCAAGCTGCCGATCTACGACATGGTCTTCGCCGCCCTCGCGCTCGGCATCAGCCTGTGGTTCGCGACCCATGCCTGGGACATCCTGCAGATGGGCTGGACCAACGTGCCGGCCGGGGTGGTCATGTGGCTGCTGATGCTGGAGATCTCGCGCCGCTCGGGCGGGATCCCGTTCCTGCTGGTGGTGCTGATCCTGGGAACCTACCCGCTGGTGGCCGACCATTTCCCCGGCCTGCTGATGGGCATCCCCTACGAATTCGACCGCATGATCGAGGCGCATGTCTTCCGCGCCGAAGGCATGATGGGCATCACCACCAAGATCGTGGCCGAGATCATCCTCGGTTTCCTGGTCTTCGCCGGCGTGCTGCTGGCGACGGGGGCGGGAAATTTCTTCATCGACCTCGCCAATGCGGGCTTCGGAAGGTTCCGGGGGGGGCCGGCCAAGGTGTCCATCGTGGCGTCGGGGTTCTTCGGGTCGCTGTCGGGGTCGATCTTCTCCAACATCGCGGGCACGGGGTCGATCACCATCCCCACCATGAAGAAGGCGGGCTACCCGGCCCACTACGCCGCCGCCATCGAGGCCTGCGCCTCCACCGGCGGCGTGGTGATGCCGCCGGTGATGGGGGCCATCGCCTTCGTGATGGCGATCACCATCGGGGTCGACTACGCCACGGTGATGATCGCGGCGATCGTGCCGTCGCTGCTGTTCTACTTCGGCCTGATGCTGCAGGTCGACGCCTATGCGGCGCGCACCGGGATCAAGGGGGTGAACGACGGAAGCGCGCCCTCCACCCGCTCGGTGCTGATCCGGGGCTGGCCCTATCTGTCGGTGCTGATCTTCCTGATCTGGGGCCTGCTCTACATGCGGTGGGAATATTACGCGCCGTGGTACGCCTGCGTGCTGATGATCGCGCTGTCGTTCCTCAACCGCGACACGATGATGACCCCGCGGCGTCTGTTCGAGACGCTGCGCCAGGTCGGCGTGCTCGTCACCCAGACCGCGGCGATCATCCTGCCGATCGCCTTCGTGGTCTCGGCGCTGACCATCACCGGGGTGACCGGGGCGCTGACCTCCGGCCTGGTGGCGATGGGCGGGGGCAACATCTACCTGATCATCTTCTTCGGGGTGCTGGCCTGCTTCGTGATGGGCATGGCCGGGCTCGCCATCGTCGCCTACATCTTCCTCGCGGTGACCTTGGCGCCGGCGATCATCGAGATCGGCGGGCTCAACACCATCGCGGTGCACTTCTTCATCATCTACTACGCCATGCTGTCGGTGATCACGCCCCCCGTGGGCACCGCGGCGTTCCTGGCGGCGACCATCGCCGGGGCCAAGCCGATGAAGACCACGTTCACCGCGATGCGCCTCGGCGTGGTGATCTACTTCGTGCCGCTGTTCTTCCTGTTCCAGCCGGCGCTGGTGCTGCAGGGGGATCTGACTCCGCTGATCTGGGTGATGCCTTCGATCATCGTGGGCATCGTCGCGCTGTCGGGCGGGCTCGAGGGCTGGCTGCTCGGCGCGGGGCGCGTGCGTCCGGTGCTGCGCGCGCCGCTGGGAGCGGCGGGCTTCGCGTTCTGCTTCCCGGGCCTGACCACGACGCTGGTGGGCGGCGCGGTGACGGCGCTGCTGGCCTTCATCATCTGGCGCGACAACCGGCCGGCGCGCGCGGCGCTGGCCTGATGCCGAGCGGGCGGGCGTCCACGGCGCCCGCCTGCTCCTTCTGGAGCGTATCGATCCGGCGGGCCTGCCGGGCGCTGACGCTTTGCCCGTCGACCGATCGCTGACGCCCGCGCCGGCCGGCGCGGCTGGGGCGGCTGGCCTGAAAAAGCGGATCCACAAGATCCGCGAGCGCGAGACGCGCATGCGCTACGGCTATCGCCGCGCGCGCGTGCCGTTTCTGAGCGAGATCCGGAACGCAAACCGCAGGAAGGCGCACAGGACCTGCAATGCGTCAGGCCTTCAACTGCGCGACAGGTCGACCAGCGCGGCAGGCTCGTCTTCCGCGACCCGGATCCGCGGGCCTGTCGGCGCGAGGTGATCCGGACGTCCCGCGGCCGGGCAAGCCGGCGACAACACCTTCATGTTCCGGCGGGCGGTTCCGGGGGCGGTTCCGGGCGGAGCGCCTGAACCCGCGCGGCCTCGCCAGCCTTGCGGACGCCCGGAAACGTCGAACCCAGGCGGTCCTGGGTTCGGGTTCGGATCGATCGAAGACATCGAGAACGAAGCCGGCATGGCGACGCCCGCTGCGAGTTGGGACGCGCTCGGCCGGACGACGCCGCCCTGCGGACGCAGTTGCGGGACCTGGCCGCGCCCCGCGTCGGCGGTTCGTCTGCCGGCGCCTGCACGTCCTGCTGCGCCAGGAGGGCCCTGCCCTGGCCCGCAGACCCAGCACCTCTGCCGCGAGGAGGGTCTGGCGGTGCGGCGACGCATCCCACCGCCGGCGGCTCGGGCGGCGCGGAGGCCGAACCCCGCGCCGGAGGGGCCGAACAGCCGCTGGACGGTCGATGTCGTGCACGACCCGCTCGCCGCCGGTCGGCGGTTCCGAGGGGGCGACGTCATCGACGACGTGACCAGGCGATGCCTTGCGGCGGTCGCCGACACCTCGCTCTCGGGCAAGCGCGCGCGCCGCGGGGTCGAGACGCTGATCGCCCGGCGCGGCATCGCCCCCGGCAAGCCAACCGCCCCCCTTCGCCGAGCGCTTCCTGGGCCGGATGCGCGACGCGCGCCTCAACGCGCGCTTGCTCTTCTCGGTGCGCCCCATCCGCATCGTGATCTCCGGCGGGGTCCACGCCGCCGCCGCTCGCCCGCATTCCTCGCTGGGCGACCCTCGCACCTGCAGCCTTCGCCGCCACGTGGCGCCCGCAACGGGCCTCGACGCTGCGCCACCTCCAAAGCTCCGCGCCGATGCCCAAGGCTCACGGCGCCCGCGCGCGCAATGCTCACCTCACGATCGCAGCCCCCGCTGACTCAGCGACAAGGGGCAGGCCAATGCCCATGAAGCTCCCTTCCGCTCAGGGGTTGGAGCCTCCGGAAAAACCGGCGCGGTTCATGAAGCCCTATGGCAATCTTGGCAAAGCGGCTTCGCCAGAGTCGGCGGCGGATATCGCCTGCGATCCCCTTGCGCCCCGGATTTCGAGCCGCTAAACCCGCCGGCGGAGCGGTGGCCGAGTGGTCGAAGGCACACCCCTGCTAAGGGTGCAGACGGGAAACCGTCTCGAGGGTTCGAATCCCTTCCGCTCTGCCACGCCTTCGGCATTAGGTGTTATTTTTCAATCGTTTGAAAATTTGGGCAAGACGGCGCCCCACAAAGAGCCACAAATTTCCTTCGGTTGCTAAATGGAGCGCGAACGAAAGTTCCGTCGATCCAGTTCTCGTATATCGAGGGTGGACGATGCAGCGAGCCGGGATCGCTTCGTCGCCGGCCTATGGAATCGTTCCTGTTCCTGCGCCACCGAAGGGCCAGCGCTGCTCAGAGGCGGATTTTATCTGATGCCGACATTCGAGGCGAAAATTGCAACGCTCACGCCAAGGTTTCGAATCTTGTGATGATCGTCCTCGGGGTCAGCCAATCAGTGGACCAGATCCTCGACGAACTCCGACACCGGCTCGACCCCGCTTACCAGCAGGCGATCCCTCGCGCGCGTGCAGGCGACGTAGAGCAAGTGGCGCTCGGTCTCGTAGATCTCTTTCAACTCGGCTTCGGTCGCCGCGGTCTCGAGTCGCGCCGCCAGTGGAACCACGTCCTCGTCGCAGGCCAGGACCGCCACGGCGCGGAACTCGAGCCCCTTGGCGAGATGCATCGTGCAGATGGAGACGAAGCCCGGCTCCGGCGCGGCGCCTCCCGCCGGCGAACGCCAGCGCAGCCCCGCGACTTCGCATGCCATCTGCGCCCGCGCGGATTGCTCGACCGTGCGGACGGCCAGGCCGATCTCGTCGGGCGAGATCCCCTCGGCGCGCCTCGCCTCGATCCAG
>NZ_JBSRTQ010000026.1:0-35379 GCF_055129145.1 Albimonas sp.
GGGGGGGGGCCCCCCCCCCCCCCCCCCCCCCCCGACCCCCGCCAGGGGGGGGCCGCCGGCGGCGCTCAGAGCCCCGCGAAAATCCCGGCGAGCTTCTGGCAGGCGGCTTCCGGCGACAGCTCCTCGCTCACGCCCGTCGCGCGGCAGGTCAGCTCGACCACGCCGTTCTTCAGCCCGCGCGGCCCGACCGTGATCCGCCAGGGCAGGCCGATCAGCTCCATCGTGGCGAATTTCTGCCCGGCCCGCTCGTCGCGATCATCCAGCAGCGGGTCGACGCCCGCGAGCTTCAGCGCCGCGTAAATCGTGGCGCAGGCCCCGTCGACCTCTTCGTCGCCGACCTTGAGGTTCACGATCCCCGCCCCGAACGGCGCCACCGCCTCCGGCCACTTGATGCCGTTCTCGTCGTGATGCGCCTCGATCAGCGCGCCGACCAGACGGCTGACCCCGATGCCGTGGCTGCCCATATGCACCGGCGCCTTGGCCCCGGTCGCATCGGTCACCATCGCGCCCATCGGCTCGGAATATTTGGTGCCGAAATAAAAGATCTGTCCGACCTCGATGGCCTTGCCGACCCGGCGCCGCGCCTCGGGGATGGCGTTGTAGAGCGCCTCGTCATGGGTCTCGTCGGTGCGGGCGTAGGGGGTGGTCCACTCCGCCTTGATCGCCTCCATCTGCGCCCGGTCGTCGAAATCCAGCGCCCGGTCGCCCAGCGTCAGGTCGGTGACGGCGCTGTCGTAGTAGACCGTGCTCTCGCCGGTCTCGGCCAGCACCAGGAACTCATGGGTGTCGTCGCCGCCGATCGGGCCGCTGTCGGCCCGCATCGGGATCGCCTTCAGCCCCATGCGCTCATAGGTGCGCAGATAGGTCGCCATGTGCCGGTTGTAGGCGTGCAGCGCGTCCTCCTGGGTCAGGTCGAAATTGTAGCCGTCCTTCATCAGGAACTCGCGCCCGCGCATCACCCCGAAGCGGGGCCGCACCTCGTCGCGGAATTTCCACTGGATGTGGTAGAGCGTCAGCGGCAGCGACTTGTAGGACGACACGCCCGAGCGGAAGATGTCGGTGATCATCTCCTCGTTGGTCGGGCCGTAGAGCATGTCGCGGTCGTGGCGGTCGCGGATGCGCAGCATCTCGGCGCCGTAATCGTCGTAGCGGCCGCTCTCGCGCCACAGGTCGGCGGGCTGCAGGGTCGGCATCAGCACCGGGATATGGCCGGCGCGCTGCTGCTCCTCGTGCACGATGCGGGTCAGCTTCTCCAGCACCTTGAAGCCCAGCGGCAGCCAGGAATAGATCCCCGCCGCCTGCTGCCGGATCATGCCCGCGCGCAGCATCAGCCGGTGCGAGGCGATCTGGGCGTCGGAGGGGGTCTCCTTGAGGACGGGCAGGAAATAGCGGCTGAGGAGCATGAGCGGGTCTCGCTGGACAGGAAGGCGCGCCCTTCAGGGTCGGGCCGCGCCCGGAACGGGCCGTTGGATGGTTAGGTCATGGCGGGCCTCTGCGCAACGCCCCGGGGATTTGGCGAAGGGACCGGCCGCGCCGCGTCGCCCGCCCGACGAATCGCTGCGCGAACAGTCACTTCGCTGCGATGCGGCGGGAACCACGCGTTTACGCCGCGACTGCGAAGGCATTTTCCCGTTCCGCGACGATTCCTTTCGCATCCGCAGCGAAGATTCGCGGAACATACTTGCCTGGCACGGTCAAAATCGTAATTTTCTTGCGCTCCGCATTCCAATCGTTAAGGTCTTCCTCGCAAGACAACAGGCGCAAGTCTGGGGAGGAGAAGGAGCACACGCCGCCCGGCGTGAAGCTCCAACAGAAGTTTCGGGTCCGCCTTGGCGGGCCCGTTTCGTTTTGGGCTCGTCCGACTTTGGTGCCCGTCCCCGAGAACTGTTCGACGGGCTTCCGTTGGCGTCGACGTAATTCATGCGGCGATACGGACGCGCGGCGCGCGGCGCTCACTCCGTGGTCAGCTCCGGGCGCAGGCCCAGGGTCTCGGCCACCGAGGACAGGCGCTTGAGCACCACCTCCCCCGCCAGCGCCGTCGCCTCCGGCCCCAGCCGCAGGGTCAACTTCTCCGGCCCCACATCGAGCGAGCAGCCCGGCAGCACGCCCGGCGCCGAGCCGCAGACCATCGCGCCCAGCCGGATCGCGCGGCCGAGCAGCTTGGCGTCGGCGATCTCCTCGGGGCTGAGCAGCGCCATGGCGGGCGAGGGCGCCCGGCCCGCGCCCGACTTGTAGCGATAGCGCAAGGCCGCCCCGATCCAGGCGCGCTCGGCATGGCCCACGCCCGACAGGTTGGCGCGGAACACCGCCTCGAACACCCCCTGGTCGCGATAGTCGGGATGCGCGTTCCAGCTGACGTCGTTGAGCAGGCAGGCGGCCTCGATCAGCCGCTGCCGTGCAAGCGTCGCCGAAGGGAACAGCGGCCAGACCCAGGCCGCGAGCTCCGCCCCGAAGCCCGGGAACCGGGCGAGCCTGCGCTCGGTCTCCCGCGCTGCGGACAGAAGCGGGTCCTGCTGGCGCAACGCCTCGGGGAAATAGTCGTAGAGCACGCCTTCGCGCAGCCCGAAGGCGGACACCGCGACCTGCGCCGGCTGGGCGACCCGGATCAGCCCGGCCAGCACCCGCGCCCCGAGCGGGGTCACCGCCAGACGCTCCTTCGAGCTCGGCGCTTCGCGCAGCGCGTCCGGGGCGGTCCCGGCCACCTCGTCGGCCAGCGCCAGCATGTCCTCGGCCGGCAGTTCGAATTCGTGGAGCACCTGCATCGGGTAATTGGTGCGCACCATGTGCAGCTTGGCCAGCGCCCGCCACGATCCGCCGACCAGATAAAGCCGCCCGCCCGGCGCGCCCATCATCCCGCGCGCAAGCCCCAGCGAAGACGCGATCAGCTGATCCTGCGCCTCCGCCCCGCCGTCCACGCCCATCAGGCGCAGCGGACCGAGCGGCAGGGTCATGCCCTTGCCCACTTCGCCCAGACCCACCCGGCACAGCTCCAGCGAAGCGCCGCCCAGATCGGCCACCAGCCCGTTCGCATCCGGCCAGCCCATCAGCACGCCCTGGGCGGCGAGCCGCGCCTCGTCCTCGCCCGAAGCGATGCGCAGCACGATGCCGGTGGCGGCCTCGACCTCGCGCACGAAGTCCTCGCCATCCGACGCCTCGCGCACCGCGGCGGTGGCGACGCCGTCCAGCGCCTCGACCTTCATCCGCTCGGCCAGCGCCGCGAAGCGCCGGAGCGCCGCCAGCGCCCGCACCCGGCCGCCGGGCGAAAGCCGCCCGGTCTCGCCCAGTTCGGACCCGAGCCCGCACAGCACCTTCTCGTTGAAGAAATAGGCCGGAGACCGGGACATGGCCTCGTAGACCACCAGCCGCACGGAATTCGACCCGACATCGACCACCGCCACCCGGGTCGGGGCCCGATCCGGCTCCCGGTCCCGCAGGCGGGCGACGGAGGTGAAGGAGGCGGCCGCCGCGCGGCGCGCGCCTGCCTTGCCCTGGCGTGTCGGCTCGCTCATCGCTGAACGCTTCCTCTCGGTGCGGCTCCGGCCTCCTGCGCTCGCATGCGGAGGCGGAGGGGTCAAGGACGATGCGCCTGGCCCGACGTCGCGGGCGGCGCAGGCGGGGCGCCGCCCGCGACAACGGTTGCGCTGGGAAAGATCCCGCCTTGCGACGGACGCGCGGGGCTCTACTCCGCGGCGGATGCCTTGCCTTCGCTCGCGTCCTCGGGCGCAGGCGGCGGCGGGGCGGCGGCAACCGCCGCCTCGATCTCGGCCTCCACCGACTCGGGGATCAGGCGCGGCGCATCCTCCGCCCCTGCCCGACCTCGGCCCGACAGCGACGGATTGGTCATGAAGAACGCATGGGCCGAGAACGGCGCCTCGCCCTCCGGCGCTTCGGCATGCAGCCAGTGGCCGTCGGGCTGCAGAACCGAGCTCTGCGCCTCGTCGCGGAAATTCGCCGCCATCACCTGCTCGAGGATCTGGGCGTGGACCGTCGGGTTCAGGATCGGCACCAGCGTCTCGACCCGGCGGTTGAGGTTGCGCCCCATCCAGTCGGCCGAAGAGATCCAGACCTGCGCCTTGCGCGACGGCAGGCCATAACCCGCCCCGAAGCAGACGATGCGCGAATGCTCCAGGAACCGTCCGACGATCGATTTCACCCGGATGTTGTCGGACAGACCCGGCACGCCGGGGCGCAGGCCGCAGATGCCGCGCACCACCAGGTCGATCTTCACCCCGGCCTGGCTGGCGGCATAGAGCGCGTCGATGATCTCCGGATCGATCACCGAGTTCATCTTGCCCCAGACCTGCGCGGGCCGCCCGGCGCGGGCATGCTCCGACTCCGCCTCCAGCCCCGCCAGCAGGGTCTTCTTCAGGGTCTTGGGCGACAGCCGAAGCCGTTCCAGGCCCTCCGGCTCGGCATAGCCGGTGACGAAGTTGAAGAGCCGCGCCGCGTCCCGCCCCAGCCCCGGATCGCAGGTGAACAGCGACAGGTCGGTGTAGATGTTGGCGGTGATCGGATGGTAGTTGCCCGTCCCCCAATGGGTGTAGGTCACCAGCCGGTCGCCCTCCCGCCGCACCACCATCGAGACCTTGGCATGGGTCTTCCAGTCGATGAAGCCGTAGACCACCTGGGCCCCGGCGCGTTCCAGCTGGCGGGACTGGCGGATATTGGCGGCCTCGTCGAAGCGGGCCTTCAATTCGATGAGCGCGGTGACGGATTTGCCGTCCTCCGCCGCCTCGCACAGCGCCGCGACGATGGGGCTTTCCTTGGAGGTCCGGTAGAGCGTCTGCTTGATCGCCACCACATCGGGGTCCCGCGCCGCCTGCTGCAGGAAGCGCACCACGATGTCGAAACTCTCATAGGGATGATGCAGCAGCATGTCCTTCTGGGCGACCGCCGCGAAGATGTCGCCGTTGAAGTCCTTCACCCGCTCCGGCATCCGCTGGGTGTAAGGGGGGAACAGCAGTTCGGGGCGTTCCTTGGTCACCAGCTCCGACAGATCCTTGATGCCGATGACGCCGGCGACCTCGACCACCTCGTCGCGCGCCACGCCCAGCTTGTCGGCGATCTCGGCCTTGAGGCCCTTGGGCGCGCCGGCGGCGATCTTGAGCCGGATCACCCCGCCGCGGCGACGCCGCTTCAGCGCGGTCTCGAACTCGCGCACCAGATCCTCGGCCTCCTCCTCGACTTCGAGGTCGCTGTCGCGCAGCACCTTGAACAGCGCGTGGCCGACCATGGCGTAGCCGGGGAACAGACGGTCGATGAAGAGCTTGAGCAGCTCCTCCAGCGGCAGATAGCGCACCAGCCCCTCGCGCCCGCCCTCCAGCCGGATGAAGCGGCGGACCTGCGCCGGGATCGGCAGCAGCGCGTCGAGCGGGGATGCGTCGGTCAGCCGCTCCAGCTTCAGCGCCAGCGCGAAGCCTTCGTTGGGGATGAAGGGGAACGGGTGGGCCGGGTCGATGGCCAGCGGCGTCACCACCGGGAACACCTGCTCGAGAAAATAGGTCTCCAGCCGCTCCACATCCGCCTTGGTCAGCGCCTTGCGCTCCAGCACCTGGATATGCTCGTCCTTCAGCGCGCGGCGCAGTTCCTCCCACACCACCTGCTGGCGGTCCATCAGGGCGCGCGCGTCGTCGTCGATGCGCTTGAGCTGCTGGGCCGGCGTGAGACCGTCGGCCGAGCCGACCTCCACCCCGCCGCGCACCAGCCCGCGCAGGCCGGCGACGCGGACGGTGTAGAACTCGTCGAGATTGCCGCCGGAGATCGACAGGAACCGGATCCGCTCCAGCAGCGGATGGGCCTTGTTCTCGGCCTCCGACAGCACGCGCCAGTTGAAGCCCAGCCAGCTGAGCTCACGGTTGATGAACCGCTCGGGACCCATCGGGTCGAAGTCGAGCTGGTGGGCGGGATCGGGCGCGCAGGGCGCGTTCAGGAAATCGGCTCTCATGGGCGGAACCTGCACGGATTCGATGACGGTTTCATGCGCGATGCGGCGGTCATGTGCGAGAAGACGGGCAGGCGCCGGAAGGCGGGCCGGCGGCGGGCTCATCCTCGGCGTCGCGGTCGCCGACCACGAGATGCTCGAAGCCCGGCCGCCCGGCCAGCGCCGCCCGGGCCAGTCGCCGGTGCGGCTTCTGCGCGGCGGCGAGCGCGGCCCGGTCGATCACCGCCACCGCCTCGGCCAGCGCCTGGTGGTCGCGGGGCGCGCGCAGGGCGAGCCAGCGCGCGAGCCCGCGCTCCGGCTCCACCCCGCGGTCGGCGAAGAGCTTGGCGACCAGCCGTTCCATCAGCGCGTCGTCGGGCCCCGCGATCCGCGCCACCGGCAGGGCCGAAAGCCGGGTGCGCAGGTCGGGCAGCGCCACCGGCCAGCGCGACGGCGCCTCGCGTCCGGTCAGCAGCAGCGCGCCGCCCGCGGCCTCCAGCCGGTTATGCAGGTGAAACAGCGCCCGCTCCGCCTCCGGCCCCGGCAGACCGTCGGCATCCTCGACCGCCACGCCCGGAAGGGCCGCGAGCGCGCCCAGATCCTCTTGCGCCAGCGCCGCGGCGGGCACGACGCAGGCCCCCGCCTCCCGCGCCCAGACCGCGGCCAGATGCGTCTTGCCCGCGCCCTCCGGCCCGACCAGCGCCATCCGGCCGCCGGGCCAGGTGCGCCAGCCGTCGATCTGCGCGACGGCGAGCGCGTTGGCCTCGGACACCAGAAAGTCCTCGCGCCCCAGCGCCGCGCGGACCGGCAGGTCGAACGGGATCTGAAGGGGAACGATCATATCCGCGCCGCCGCGTCGGAGCCGGCCCGGGGACCGCGGCCGTCGTCCGGGGACGCCGTCTCGGGATAGGCCTCGGCCACATGCGCCTCCGCCGGCGCGCCGGCGCGCGCCGCGGCGGCGGCCTCCGCCTGCCCCTCCAGCCCCTGATAAAGTCGTCCGCTCTTGTACTGGTCGATGGCGAAGCGCCCGATCACCCCGATCGCCGCCGCGGTCGGCACCGCGATCAGCATGCCGGTGAACCCGAGCAGCGAGCCGAAGGCCGACAGCGCGAACATCAGCGCCACCGGGTGCAGCCCGACCGAACCGCCGACCAGCTTGGGCGTCAGGAAGTTGCCCTCCACCGCCTGCCCGACCAGGAAGATCGCCGCGACCACCAGGATCATCAGCGGTTCGTCCCAGTACTGGAAGAGCGCGACCCCTACCGACAGCAGCGCGCCGACGATGGAGCCGATGAAGGGGATGAAGCTGATCAGCCCCGCGAAAAGCCCGATCACCATGCCGAACTGCAGCCCGACGAGCATCAGCGCCACCGCGTAGAAGGTGCCGAGGATCGCGCAGACCGTCAGCTGCCCGCGCACGAATCCCGCCAGCACCTTGTCGATGTCGGAGGCGACCTCGCGCACCGTGCCCACATGGTCGCGCGGGACCCAGCCGTCGATCTTGGCGGTCATGCGGTCCCAGTCCATCAGCAGGTAGAAGGCCACCACCGGGGTGATCACCAGCAGGGTGACGAAGTCGATGACCGCGAGCCCCCCGGTCCAGGCGCTCTTGACCGCCTGCATCGACCATTCGTCCGCCCGGCCCCGCAGATTGTCGAGCGCCTGGGCGAGCGGCGAGCCCTGCTCCAGCAGCTCCGGATAGCGGGTCTGCACGAAGTTGCGCACCGCCTCGGCATAGACCGGGGCCTGTTCGATGAAGGCCTGGGCCTGGTTCACGAAGGCGGGAATCAGCAGCAGCAGCACCGCGACGAAGAGCCCGCCCATCACCACCGTGATCGCGGCGGTGGCGGCGGAGCGGCTCAGGCCCCGCTCCTGCAGGCGGTCCGCCGCGGGGTCGAGGAAATAGGCCAGCGCCGCGCCCGCGAGGAAGGGCAGCATCACGCCGGACATGATCCAGAAGAACAGGATCAGGACCGCGGCCCCGACCGTCCACCACCTGACCTGTTCGCCGACGCTCAGCGCCATGTCCGTCTCCTTCGCCGCCGGAGGTTCATGTCCCGTGGATCGGGGGTCGCGCGGCGCGCGCCATCCTCGCACGCCTCGCCCCCGCGCGCATCCCCGACCCTCGCGCCCGCGCTTCGTCCCGCGCTTCGTCCCGCGCTTCGTCCCGCGCGTCGTCCCGCGCGTCGTCCGGAGGCGACGGTTTCGGCCCTGATGGGGTCCGCGTTCAACCGCGCCAGACGCCGCGGGGGCTCAGGCGAACTGCTCGCGAATCAACCGCTCGGCCAGCCCGTGGCCCGGATCGAACAGCAGCGTATGGGTGATCGCGGCCTCGACCTCGATCTCAACCCGCGTCACGTGCCGGGTCTCGACATTGTCGGCGGTGGCCGAGACCGGCCGCCGTTCGGGGTCCAGCACCTCCAGCTCCACATGCGCATGGCGCGGCAGCAGCGCGCCGCGCCAGCGCCGGGGCCGGAAGGCCGAGATCGGGGTCAGCGCCAGGATATCCGCGCCGATCGGCAGGATCGGCCCGTGCGCCGAGTAATTGTAGGCGGTCGAGCCCGCCGGCGTCGCCACGATCACCCCGTCGCAGACCAGCTCCGCCATCCGCTCGCGCCCGTCGATGCAGATGCGGATCTTCGCCGCCTGGTGCCGCTCGCGCAGCAGGGAGACCTCGTTGAAGGCATGTGCGACACGCGTCTCACCGTCGATCCGATGCGCGGTCATGCGCAGCGGGTTGATGGAGGCGGCCTCGGCGGCCATCAGCCGCTCGATCAGCCCGTCCTCGGCATAGTCGTTCATCAGGAAGCCGACGGTGCCGCGATGCATGCCGTAGACCGGCCGGCGGTCCTGCGCCGCGCCGTCGCCGTCGTTCTGCAACGTCTCCTGCAGGGTCTCCAGCATCAGCCCGTCGCCGCCGAGCGCCACCACCACGTCGCAATCCCCCCGCGGGGCCTGGCCGTAGCGGGCGGACAGCGCTTCGAACGCCGCCTCCGCAGCCGGGGCTTCCGAGCGGGTGAAGTGAATGCGCGGCGGCAGAAGCAGGGGGTCGATCACGTGGGGCGTCTCGGTGCGGTCAGGCGCGGACAAGGGGCGTCCGGGTAACGGGAGGACGGGCGCGGCAGGCGGATCGTCGGCCCGGCCGCGCAACCGCAACGGAGGGCGACCATGACCGCAGCCGCGCGCGGGGGCAAGCGCCCGCGCGCCGGCTCGCCCCCCTGCGGCGCTCAAGCCCCCCGCCTCGCGGTCCACGGGCGGGACAAACGCCGCGTCCGGGTGTATCACGCGCGGGAATCGCCGCCCCGCTTCTCCAGCCCGGCGGCCCAGCCCCAGGCGCGCCCACCCGCCGCGCCGAGCCCGAGGAGACCCGCCATGGACGCCGCCACCCGCGACACCGGCTTCTTCGCCGAGACCCTCGCCGACCGCGATCCCGCGATCTTCGGCGCCATCGAGAAAGAGCTCGGGCGCCAGCGCGAGGAGATCGAGCTGATCGCCTCCGAAAACATCGTCTCCTATGCCGTCCTGCAGGCGCAGGGCTCGGTGATGACCAACAAATACGCCGAGGGTTATCCGGGCAAGCGCTACTACGGCGGCTGCCAGTTCGTCGACATCGCCGAGGAGCTGGCCATCGACCGGGCCAAGCAGCTCTTCGGCGCGTCCTTCGCCAATGTGCAGCCGAACTCCGGCTCCCAGATGAATCAGGCCGTGTTCCTCGCCCTGCTGCAGCCCGGCGACACCTTCATGGGGCTCGACCTGAACTCGGGCGGCCACCTCACCCATGGCTCGCCGGTCAACATGTCGGGCAAATGGTTCAACGTGGTCTCCTACGGCGTGCGCGCCCAGGATCAGCTGCTCGACATGGACGACATCCGCGCCAAGGCCCGCGAGTCGAAGCCCAAGCTGATCGTCGCCGGCGGCACCGCCTATTCCCGCACTTGGGACTGGGCCGCCTTCCGCGAAATCGCCGACGAGGTCGGGGCCTATCTGATGGTCGACATGGCCCATATCGCGGGCCTGGTCGCGGGCGGCGCGCATCCGAGCCCCGTGCCCCACGCCCATGTCACCACCACCACCACCCACAAGTCGCTGCGCGGCCCCCGCGGCGGCATGATCCTGACCAATGACGAGACGCTGGCCAAGAAGATCAACTCGGCCGTTTTCCCCGGCCTTCAGGGCGGCCCGCTCATGCATGTGATCGCCGCCAAGGCCGTGGCCTTCGGCGAGGCGCTGCGTCCCGAATTCCGCGCCTACGCCCATCAGGTCGTGGCCAACGCCCAGGCGATGGCGGACGAACTGATGAAGGGCGGCATCGACGTCGTCTCGGGCGGCACCGACAACCATCTCTGCCTCGCCGACCTGCGCCCCAAGGGCGTCACCGGCAAAGCGGCGGAGGCGGCGCTGGGCCGCGCCCATGTCACCTGCAACAAGAACGGCGTGCCCTTCGACCCCGAAAAGCCGTTCGTGACCTCGGGCATCCGCCTCGGCGCGCCTGCCGGCACCACGCGCGGCTTCGGCGAGGCCGAGTTCCGCGCGATCGCCCGGATGATCGTGAAGGTCGTCGACGGCCTCGCCGCCACCCAGGGCGAGGGCGATGCGGAGATCGAGGCCGAGGTGAAGGCCGAGGCCATGGCCCTCTGCGCCCGCTTCCCGATCTACCCGACGCTCTGATCCCTGCGCGGGACCGGGCCGCGGCGGCCGTCGACGACGACGCCGGAACGATCGCGGGGCGACGCAGGGGATCCCTGCGTCGCCCCTTTCGCGTCTCCCCCCCCCCCCCGACGGGCGCCTCGCGACGGCGCCGGATCCCGGCGACGGGATGCCGCATTCATGCGAGAATCGCCATTCATTTAAAGTTCATTTAAGTGAATTCAATATTCACCATGCGATTCGCGCTCGAATTGTCCGGGCCCGCGCAGGGAGACCACTATAATGATCGGAATTTCACGTCTGACCGCTTGCGCGGGACTTGGGCTCTTTATGCTGGGGTTCGCCGCGCCCGCTGAGGCGCTCACCCTCGACTTCTCGCCCACGGACCTCTGCGGAGCCGTAGATTGCGGACCCGCCTCCGCCCCGCAGACCTATGGCGACATCGCAGGTCAGCTGGATGTGACCTGGGACGCAGACACCAACGAGGCGGGTGAAGAAGAGCTATACTACTGGGAATCCGGCTACAGCGACCATACCGAGGTCGCATACGGCGCCAATTCAAGCGCGACCGTCCAGATCACTTTTATACCACTGTCCGGCTATGAAGTGACGCTTGATAGCTTCTGGCTCGGCAACTACTATGACAACGCCGAGGACACGCAAGTCACGATCAGAGAATTCGGCGGCGACGTGCTCTACGCTACGGGACCCATATCCATCGACCCATCTGTGGGCGAGAGCTTCCACGGCCCCTGGACCAGCGCGGTCGGCATCGTCCTCGAATTTGGGCCGGACGCCTACAACGTCGCCATCGACGACATCGTCTACAGCGTGTCGCCCAGCGGCGCCGCCGTGCCGCTGCCGGCCACGGCGCTGCTGCTGGCGGGCGGGGTGACGGCCCTGGCCGGCGCCTCACGCCATCGTCGGCGAGCCTGATCTCGCCTGGCTCCGATCGGAGCCAGGCGACACGCCTTCAGGGCCCGCAAAACGCAACTCGGCGGCGCAAGGGGGGCCCTGCGCCGCCGTTTCCGTTTCGGACCTGGCACTTGCCGCCCGCCCCGTCGTTGGGGAATGCCGACGGGTCGGACATTCGAGGGCCCTTGCGAAAGGCTTCCAGGCGCACTCCCTGCCCGAGTTGGGGGACCGGACAGGGGATGCGCCCTCGTTGGGTACGATGTCACGCTACGCTTGGGTATGCGGCCGGACATAAGTTAAAGGGCGTCCGGCCCGTATCGACGCCAGGTTGGGGACTCCGGCGTCGAATTTCATGCAGTCCCGGTCAGCGGCGCGCTTGCACGCCGCATCCGTGTCGCGCCTGGCGCGTTTGGGTCACGATGGTTCGGCGACACACGTCTCAGTACCATCGCCGGTCGGGGATGTAGGTCACGGTCCGACTGCCGTCGCCCTGAATCCGAAAGCTGCCGTAGACGCCCAGACCCACATCGATCGCGTCGACGCGCCCGAGTCCGAGCATCACATACGCCGCCCAGCCATCGGCCTGCTTGCTTTCGCCGATATCGTAGCGATGGGAGATCGGCGCACCCTTGAGCCGCATGGCCTTCGACGCGGCCTGACTGCCTGCCTGGACCATGGCGTCTCCGTTCCGCATCGGTCCGCGATCTCCCGCCAAAGGCTCGACCGGCTTGTCGACGCCGACGACGTGAAAGCACTCGCCCCGGGAGGCCGGAACCGCACGGGCGCTGATCGAAAGCGCTTCGGTGCTGATCCGGCCGAGGTCGACGAGGGTCAGATCGATGACCGCCGCGCCCGCCGGGGCTGCGAATAAAAGGCCCGCGACGACCGCACCCGTCGCCGGGATGACGGCCCGGATCGCCGGACCCCCGAAGGTCTTCCACTTAATGTACGTGAACACTGGACCTCCTTTTTACGCGGCTACTCATTTTTCGTATCTAGATATAAACCCAATCAAGCGGCGCAATTAGGGCCGAAAGTCCGATTTTTAATTATTATTATATTTATATACAGAATTATTATTTTTACTCGATGGATTTTTAGAAAATCTAACGGAAAATCGATTTTTCCGATATTTGACAATACTTCCCCCAGAAGAAAAAGCATCCGCCGATCTGCAATCCTGGGTTGCTTTGGGGATTTTTGCTGCAATAGCGTTCCAATCAAGGCCGAATTCGGCCGCATTGCAGCGACGAATCATGCCGCCCCCTGCCAGCGCTCGGGAAACTGCGGCGCGCGCGCTGTCGCCCCTCGCTGCGTCCCGCCTTGGCGCCGAATGCACATACATATCTGGGGCACGCTCCGCGCCTCTACCCAACCCATGGACGCGCCCCTATAGTGACGGCGTTCGAAGACCGGGAGGGACCCAACATGCGCTGCCCGTTCTGCGGCAATACCGAAACCCAGGTGAAGGACAGCCGCCCGGCCGAGGATCACGTCGCGATCCGCCGCCGCCGCTTCTGCCCCGCCTGCGGCGGTCGCTTCACCACCTATGAGCGTGTGCAGCTGCGCGACCTCACCGTGGTGAAGAAGAACGGCAGACGTGAGGATTTCGACCGCGACAAGCTCTCGCGCTCGATCCGGATCGCCCTGCAGAAGCGCCCGATCGAACCTGAGCGCATCGAGCAGATGATCTCGGGCATCGTGCGCCGGCTCGAGTCCAAAGGCGAAAGCGACATCCCCTCCGACGAGATGGGACAGATCGTGATGGAGGCGCTGGCCCGGATCGACACCGTGGCCTATGTCCGCTTCGCCTCGGTCTACAAGAACTTCCAGGAGGCCGACGATTTCGAGGATTTCGTTGCGGAACTGCGGCCCATCGCGAAACCCGAAGACCCCTGACCCACTCGCGCCCGCCGTTCCGGCGCGCTAGATACTCGCGCGAAGAGGCTTGAGCGGAGCGCCCTCCATGTTCCCCCCCCTGACGGACGACGCCGATGCGCGCTGGATGCGGGCGGCCCTGGCGCTGGCGCGACGCGGCCTCGGCCGGGTCGCGCCCAACCCGGCGGTCGGCTGCGTGATCGTGAAGGACGGCGTCGCGCTCGGCCGGGGCTGGACCCAGCCGGGCGGGCGCCCCCATGCCGAGACCATGGCGCTGGCCCAGGCCGGCGCCGCCGCCCGCGGCGCCACCGTCTACGTCACGCTCGAACCTTGCGCCCATCACGGCCGCACGCCGCCCTGCGCCGACGCGCTGATCGTGGCCGGGGTGGCCCGCGTGGTCGCGGCGCTGGGCGATCCCGACCCGCGGGTGGACGGGCGCGGGCTCGCGCGCCTGCGCGACGCGGGGGTGGAGGTGGCGACCGGCCTGCTGGCGGACGAGGCGCGCGAGGTCAATGCCGGCTTCTTCCACCGCCACACCCACGGCCGCCCCTGGCTGACCCTGAAGCTCGCCGGCTCGCTCGACGGGCGCATCGCCACCGCCTCGGGCGACAGCCGGTGGATCACCGGGCCGGAGGCGCGCGGCCATGTGCATCTGATGCGGGCGGAATCCGACGCGATCCTGGTCGGCATGGGCACGCTGCGCGCCGACGACCCATCGCTCGACGTTCGCCTGCCGGGGCTCGAGGACCGCTCCCCCCTGCCCGTCCTGCTCGACGCCCGCCTGACCGCGCCGCCGGCAGCCCGGCTTTTCTCCCATAACCGCCCGGTGCTGGTGCTGCACGGGCCCGACGCCCATTCCGGCCGCGCCGCCCATCTGCGCGCCGCCGGGGCGGAGCTGGTCGAGGTGCCCGCCACCCATGCCGGTCTCGACCCCGCCGCCGCGCTCTCCGCGCTCGGCGCCCGCGGCCTGACGCGGCTCTTCTGCGAAGGCGGCGGGCGGCTCGCCGCCTCGCTGATCGAGGCCGACCTGGTCGACGAGATCGCCTGGTTCACCGGCGGGGCCGTCATCGGCTCCGAGGGACTGCCCGCGCTCGGACCCCTCGGCCTCTCCCGCCTCGACGACGCTGCGCGCTATCGCTGCGTGTCCGCCCGCCGCTTCGGCCCCGACGCGCTGAGCCTCTGGCGTCGCGCCTAGACCCCTGTCGGAGGGTTGGCCCCCCTGCGTCCCTTCGCTATACGAGACCCGACTCTTCTCCGCTTCAGGACCCGGCGCGCCCCATGCAGACCCCGCGGATCACCGTCATCGCGCCCATGAAGAACGAGGCGGAGAATGTCGGCCGCCTCGCCGACGAGATCGCCGAGGCCTGCGCCCCCCTCGCGCCCTTCGAGGCCATCTTCGTCAACGACGGTTCCGACGACGACACGTCCGGCGCCATCGCCCGGGCCCGCCTGCGCCATCCCTGGCTGCGCGAAGTGCGCCACGCCGCGTCCTGCGGTCAGTCGGCGGCGGTGCTGTCGGGCGTTCGCGCCGCGCGCGCGCCGATCTGCTGCACGCTGGACGGCGACGGCCAGAACCCGCCTTCCGAAATCCCCAGGCTCGCCGCCCCGCTGCTCGCCGACGCCACGGGCCGCATCGGCCTGGTGGCCGGTCAGCGGGTCGATCGCCAGGACACGGCCTCCAAGAAACTCGCGTCGCGCGCCGCCAACACGCTGCGCCGCGCGCTCCTCAAGGACGACACCCGCGACACCGGCTGCGGGCTGAAGGCTTTCCCGCGCGAGCTGTTCCTGCAGCTCCCGTTCTTCGACCACATCCACCGCTACCTGCCCGCGTTGGTGAAGCGCGAGGGACGCGCGGTGGCGCTGGTCGACGTCTCCCACCGGGCGCGGGATGCGGGGCGTTCGAACTACACCAATTTCGGCCGCGCCATGGTCGGCGCGCTGGATCTGGTCGGGGTCTGGTGGCTGATCCGGCGGCGCAAGGTCGCCGTGGTCGTTGCGGAAGACGCGTGATGGACTGGCTCGCCGGCTTTCTCGGGGCCCAGACCCAGGCCGAGCTCGCCTGGATCCTGACCGGCCTCGCCGGGCAGGCGCTGTTCATGGGCCGGTTTCTGGTGCAGTGGATCGCGTCGGAACGCGCGCATCGTTCGGTGATCCCGGTGGCGTTCTGGTGGTTTTCCATCGGCGGCGCCGCCGTGCTGCTCGCCTACGCCGTCTATCGCGCCGATCCGGTGTTCATCATCGGCCAGTCGCTGGGCTTCTTCATCTACGGCCGGAACCTCTGGCTGATCCGGTCCGAGCGGCGCGGGGCGCTGCTGCCCGATCCCGAGACGTCGCCCCCGCCCGACCCTCGCAACTGAGCGTTCCGACCCGCGTCGTTCACTTTCAACCCTCTGACACCGCGTCAGCGGATCCACGACGCTTGCGCGCCGCGCCGCGCCGGTCTTTGATGCGATGCAGCAGCGCGGAGCAACCGCGCGCGGATCGCACGACAAGGGGGACTGATGGGACGGCTGACCACGCATGTGCTCGACACCGCGCTGGGGCGCCCCGCCGCCGGCATGAAGATCGAGCTCTATCGCCTCTCGCTCGACAGCCGCGACCTGATCGGGGAAGCGGTGACCAACGCCGACGGGCGCACCGACGGCCCGATGCTCGACGGCGACGCCTTCCGCGCCGGGACCTATGAGCTGGTGTTCCGCGCGGGCCCCTATTTCGATGCGCTCGCCCCCGATCTGCCCTCGCCGAAATTCCTGTCCGACGTGCCTCTGCGCTTCGGCATCGCCGATCCGGACGCGCATTACCACGTGCCTCTGCTGATCTCGCCTTTCGGCTATTCGACCTATCGGGGATCCTGATGCGCGACAGCCTTCGCTTTTTGCTGAACGGCGCGGAGGTCGAGCTTTCCGGCCTCGACCCCCGCACGACGCTGCTCGACTGGCTGCGCGAGACGCGGGGCCTGACCGGCGCCAAGGAGGGCTGCAACGAGGGCGACTGCGGCGCCTGCACCGTGGGCGTCACCCGGCTGGAGAACGGCGCGTCCGTGCGCCGCGCGGTCAACGCCTGCATCCAGTTGATGCCGATGCTGGACGGCGCCGCGGTGACGACCGTGGAGGCCATCGCGGGCCCGGACCGTCAGCACCCCGCCCAGGCGGCGATGGTCGAACTGCACGGATCGCAATGCGGTTTCTGCACGCCCGGTTTCGTCATGTCGATGTGGGCGGGCTATCCCGACGGGGTGAGAACCCGGGCTCAGGTCGCCGACATGGTGGCGGGAAATCTTTGCCGCTGCACGGGTTACGGCCCTATCCTCGAGTCGGGCCTCGCGATGCATGACCTCCCCGCGCCGGATTGGGAGGTCGATCCCGCTCCGGCTCTGGCGGCGATGGAGACGGGCTCGCTGACCCTGACGGGCGGCGGATGCGTGGCCCATGTCCCTACGACCGAAGATGAACTGGCGACGTTGGTCGAGGCCCATCCCGACGCGGTGATCGTCGCCGGCGCCACCGATGTGGCTCTGTGGATCACCAAACGTCTGGACGAGCCCGCCACGATGATTTTCGTCAACCAGGTCAAGGATTTCGACCGGGTGGT
This sequence comes from Albimonas sp., assembly GCF_055129145.1. NCBI lineage: Bacteria > Pseudomonadati > Pseudomonadota > Alphaproteobacteria > Rhodobacterales > Paracoccaceae > Albimonas > Albimonas sp. Next base: position 16,952 of record NZ_JBSRTQ010000026.1, read on the forward strand.
TGAGACGGACGAGCGCGTCGAGCTCGGGGCCGGCGCCACCTATGCCCGGGCCGCCGAAGCGCTGGGGCGGCTCTCGCCGGATCTCGGCGAGCTGGTCCGCCGTCTGGGCTCGACCCAGGTGCGCAATTCCGGCTGCGTGGGGGCCAACATCGCCAACGGCTCCCCCATCGGCGACGGCCCGCCGCCGCTGATCGCGCTGGGCGCAGAGCTTGTGCTGCGCAAAGGGGCGACCGAGCGAGCGATCCCGCTGGAGGCGTTCTTCCTCGATTACGGCAAGCAGGATCGCGCGCGCGGCGAGTATGTTTCGGCGGTGCGGATCCCGCGGCCCGCCGATCCTCGCGCGTTAAAAATATTCAAGATTTCCAAACGCTTCGACCAGGACATTACAGCGACCCTCGGCGCATTCCTGATCGGGGTGGAGGACGGCGTCGTCGCCTCGGCTTCCATCGTCTTCGGCGGCATGGCCGGCATCCCCAAGCGCGCCGTGACAGTGGAGGCCGCCTTGGTCGGCCGCCCCTGGGCGCTGGGGACGGTCGAGGCCGCGCTGCCCGCCTTCGCCGAGGACTACCAGCCGATGTCGGACATGCGCGCGTCCGCCGAATATCGTCTGAGGACCGCCCAGAACCTGCTTCTGAAAGTCTTCCACGAAAGCGCCGAGGCGAAACCGGAAACCCGGCTCGTCGGCGCCGGAGCGCTGGCATGACCGCCCCCGGCGCGATCAAGGGCGGCGTCCGCGCTTCGCAACCGCATGACAGCGGCCGCAAGCACGTGGCGGGCGCGGCGACCTATGTAGATGACATTCCTACGCCAAGCGGTTGTCTCTCCGTCGCTTTCGGACTCAGTCCCAAAGCGCGCGCGCGCATCCTGTCGCTCGATCTCGCCCCGGTCCGCGCCGCGCCCGGCGTGGTCGCGGTGCTGACCGCCGACGACATCCCTGGTCGCAACGACGTCTCGCCCAACGCCTGGCACGAACCGCTTCTGGCGGAAGACGGGGAGGTCCATTTCCAGGGACAGCCGATCTTCGCCGTGGTGGCCGAGACCCACCTGCTCGCTCGAAAAGCCGCCCGCAAGGCTCTGATCGAATGGGAGGATCTTCCCGCGATCTTGACCATCGACGACGCCATGTCGGCCGAAAGCTGGTTCGAGCCGCCCTATGTCATGGCCCGCGGCGACGCCGACGCGGCGCTCGCGTCCGCCCCCCGCGTGCTCGAAGGGGTGATGGAGATCGGCGCGCAGGAGCATTTCTACCTCGAATCCCAGGCGGCGCTCGCGGTTCCGGGCGAGGACGGCGACGTGACCATCCACTGCTCCTCCCAGCATCCCACTGAAATACAACATAAAGTGGCCGAGTCCCTGGGCGAGCCCTTCCACTCCGTCACCGTCGAAGTCCGGCGCATGGGGGGCGGCTTCGGCGGCAAGGAAAGCCAGGGCAACGCGCTCGCCTGCATCTGCGCCATCGCCGCCAAACGCCTGAATCTCCCGGTCAAAATGCGCTATGACCGCGACGACGACATGATCATCACCGGCAAGCGCCACGATTTTCGGATCAGCTACAGGGTGGGGATCGACGGCGACGGCCGGATCCTCGGCATCGCCTTCGAGCAAATGGCGCGCTGCGGTTGGTCGCTGGACCTGTCGATGCCGGTCGCCGACCGCGCCATGTTCCATGCCGACAATGCCTACTATCTTCCCGCTGCTCGCATCCGGTCTTATCGTTGCAGGACAAACACCTGCTCCAACACGGCTTTCCGCGGTTTCGGCGGCCCGCAAGGCATGGTGGCGATCGAGCGGGTCCTGGACCATATCGCCTTCGAACTGAAGGCTGAGCCCACCGCGATCCGAGCGCTCAACTACTATGACCGTCCCGGAGGCGAGCGGGTCACCACTCCCTATTTCATGGAGGTCGAGGACAACATCATCCATGAGATCGCGGCCGAGCTGATCGAGACCTCCGGCTACGCTGCCCGCCGCAAGGCGATAAGCGAATTCAATGCGATATCGCCCGTTCTTAAGAAAGGCATCGCCTTCGCGCCGGTGAAGTTCGGCATTTCCTTCACCCTGACCCACATGAACCAGGCCTCGGCTCTGGTCCACATCTACACCGACGGCTCGGTTCACCTGAACCATGGCGGCACCGAGATGGGCCAAGGCCTGTTCACCAAGGTCGCCCAGGTCGCCGCCGAGTGCTTTCAGATCGATCTCGACCGGGTGAAGATCACTGCGACCAACACTGGAAAGTCGGCCAACACCTCTCCGACCGCTGCGAGTTCCGGAAGCGATATCAACGGCATGGCGGTCAAGAACGCCTGTGATGAGATCAAGGCCCGCTTGATCGCCTTCGCTGCCGAGCGCTGGCAGACCACGCCCGAGCAGGTGCGCTTCCTGCCCGGCCGCGTCGCGGTGGGGGTCGAAGAAATCCGCTTCGAGGATCTCGCCCACGCCGCCTGGGCGTCGCGCGTGTCGCTCTCGGCCACCGGCCACTACGCCACGCCCAAGATCCATTGGGACCGGCCTGCTGCGCGCGGTCGGCCGTTCTACTACTTCGCCTACGGCGCCGCGGTCACCGAGGTCACCATCGACACCCTGACCGGCGAATACCGCTTCGACCGCGCCGACATCCTGCACGATTGCGGAAAATCTCTGAACCCGGCCATCGACATAGGCCAGATAGAAGGCGGCTATATCCAGGGCCTCGGCTGGCTGACCATGGAGGAGCTGGTCTGGGACGATGCCGGCCGCCTGCGCACCCATGCGCCTTCGACCTACAAGATCCCCACCGCCTCCGACCGGCCCGAGATGGACATCCGCCTTTACGTCACCGAAAACCGGGAAGAGACGATTTTTCGGTCGAAGGCCGTCGGCGAACCTCCTCTGATGCTTGGGATTTCCGCGCTGCTCGCCTTGTCGGACGCGGTGGCGGCGGCGGGCGACGGCACGATCTATCCGGCCCTCGACGCCCCTGCCACGCCGGAACGCGTGCTGCGCGCCGTAGATCATGTGCGCGGCCGCCCCTGGGAGACCAGGCGGTGAGTTTCGACGTCGCGGCGCTGACCCGCGCCGTCGTCGCGCACGGGCCCGTGGTGCGGGTGGTGGTGGCCGAAGCGCTCGGCTCCGCGCCGCGCGATGCCGGCGCCTCGATGACGGTCTGGAGCGATGGCTTCGAGGGCACCATCGGCGGCGGCGCGCTGGAATTCGCGGCGCTGGAGGAGGCCCGCTTCCGTCTTGCCGACGGCCCGGACGGGATCGCGCATTACCCGCTCGGCCCCGTGCTCGCCCAATGCTGCGGCGGCGCGGCGACGCTGGCTTATGAGCGCTGGGACGCGGCGCGGTTGGAAACCCTGCCCGAGGGCCCGCTTTTCGCCCGCGCCATCGGCGGGGCCGGCGCGCCGCCGCTCGCCATCGCCCGCGCGCTGAGAAGCGCTCGCGGCGGCGACCCCGACACGGTCTTCGCGCCCGGCGCGCCGCCCTGGATGGCCGAACCCTTCTCCCCCGCCCGAACGCCGCTGTGGATCTGGGGCGCGGGGCATGTCGGCCGCGCCATGGTCCATGTGTTCGAAGGCCTGCCCTTCGACCTCACCTGGATCGATGCCGGCCCTGACCGCTTCCCCGACCCAATCCCGTCCCATGCCCGCGCGCTGCCGGTCCCGGACCCGGCGAACGCGACCGACCTTGCCCCACCGGGCGCGGCGCATCTGGTGCTGACCTATTCCCATGCGCTCGACCTCGAGATCTGCCACCGGCTTCTCCTCCGCGGCGGTTTCGCGCGGCTCGGGCTGATCGGCTCGGCGTCCAAATCCGCGCGGTTCCGGACGCGGCTCCGGGCGCTGGGGCATGATGAGACGACCGTCTCGCGGCTGGAATGCCCTATCGGGCTCCGCGGTCCGGCCGGGCTGCGCGGCGGCAAGGCCCCCGCCGAAATCGCCGTATCGGTCGCCGCCGACCACCTGCAATGGCGCGCCTCCCGCGGGGCCGCGCGCCGATCCGAGGAGGCGTTATGACCGCCCTGCTGTCGATCCGCGGCGTCACCAAGCGTTTTCCCGGCGTGGTGGCCAATTCCGAAGTGTCGTTCGAGGTGCAGCCCGGCGAGATCCACGCCCTGCTGGGCGAGAACGGTGCCGGAAAATCCACGCTGGTCAAGATGATCTACGGCGTCATGCGCCCGGACGAGGGCGGCATGACCTGGAACGGCGCCCCTTACGCCCCAGGCTCGCCGGGCGAGGCGCGCACCGCCGGCGTCGGCCTGGTCTTCCAGCATTTCAGCCTGTTCGAGGCGCTGACGGTGGCCGAGAACGTCGCCCTCGGCCTCCCCGCCGAGCAGGCCGGCCGCGATCTGCCCGACCGCATCCGAAAAGTCTCCGCCGAATACGGGTTGCCTCTGGACCCGGCGAGGCAGGTCGGCCAGCTCTCGGTCGGCGAGCGCCAGCGGGTCGAGATCGTGCGCTGCCTGCTGCAATCCCCCCGACTGCTGATCATGGACGAGCCGACCTCGGTGCTGACCCCGCAGGAGGTCGACACCCTGTTCCTCACGCTGCGAAAACTGCGGGAGGAGGGGGTGGCGATCCTCTACATCTCTCACAAGCTTGAAGAAATCCGCGCGCTCTGCACCGCCGCGACCGTGCTGCGCGGCGGCAAGGTGGTCGGGGCCTGCGATCCGCGCGAAGAAACCGCGCGGGGGCTGGCGGAGATGATGATCGGCCGCGAACTGGCCCCGCCGGGCGCGCCGTCGGGCGCCGGGGGCGCGACGCGGCTGGTGCTGGCCGGGCTGACCGCGATCTCCGGCGCGCAGTTCGGCGTCTCGCTCCGCGACATCTCGGTGGAACTGCGTGCCGGCGAGGTGCTGGGCGTCGCCGGTGTGGCGGGCAACGGGCAGGACGAACTGGTCGCCGCGCTGGCCGGTGAGACGACCGTCTCACCGGCCATGATCCAGCTCGACGGCAAGCATGTCGGCGGGCTCGGCCCCACTGCGCGCCGCCGTCTCGGGCTCAACGTCGCCCCCGAAGAGCGCCTCGGCCATGCCGCGGCGCCCGAGATGAGCCTCACCGACAACACCTTCCTCTCGGCCCGCACCCGGATGCGGCTGGCCTTCCGCGGCTTCCTGAGGCTCGGCTCGGCGCGGGCCTTCGCCACCAGAGTGGTGCAGGATTTCGACGTGCGCACGCCGGGGATCCATGCCGCCGCCGGCTCGCTCTCGGGGGGCAACCTGCAGAAATACGTGATCGGGCGTGAGATCCTTCAGGCGCCCGGCGTGCTCATCGTCTCGCAGCCCACCTGGGGCGTAGACGCGGGCGCGGCCCAGGCCATCCGCCAGGCGCTGCGCGACCTCGCCGCGTCAGGCGCTGCGGTGATGGTGGTCAGCCAGGACCTTGACGAGCTTATGGAAATTTCAAACCGCTTCGCCGTGATCGCAGGCGGGCGCCTCAGCCCGCCCCGCCCGGCCGGCGAAACCTCGGTGGAGGAAATCGGATTGCTGATGGGGGGAAAAGCCGATGTTGCGGCTTGAGGCGCGCAAGGAACGCAGCCGGGTGATGACCTGGGCGGGGCCGCTGCTGGCGGTAGCCCTGACCATGATCTTCGGCATGATCCTGTTCGCGGTATTGGGCAAGGACCCGGTCCGAACCATCCTCATCATCTTCTGGGACCCCCTGACCAACGATTTTTCGCGGTCCGAGCTGCTGGTGAAGGGCACGCCGCTGTGCCTGATCGCGGTCGGCCTCGCGCTCGGCTTCCGGGCCGGCGTGTGGAACATCGGGGCTGAGGGGCAGTTCATCGTCGGCGCCATCGCCGGCGGCGCCGCAGGCCTCGCGGTATACGACACCGCAGGCATCTGGGTGCTGCCGATGATGTGCGCGGCCGGCGCCGCCGCCGGCGCCGCCTGGGCGCTGATCCCCGCCATCCTGCGCATCCGCTTCAACGCCAATGAGATCCTCGTCTCATTGATGCTGGTCTATGTCGCGGGCCTGTGGCTGTCGGCGCTGGTCACGGGCCCGCTCCGCGACCCCGACGGCTTCAACTTCCCCGAATCCCGCATCTTCCACGACAGCGCCACCCTGCCGATCCTGATCGAAGGCACCCGCGCCCATATCGGCGCGCTGGCGGCGCTGGCTGCGGTCCTCATCGCCTGGATGGCGCTGGAGCGGCACGAATACGGATTCTCGCTGAAGCTCTTCGGCCAGGCCCCGCGCGCCGCCCGCTTCGCCGGCTATCGCGAGGCGCGGGTTGTGATGCTGTCCATGGCGGTGTCGGGGGGCCTCGCTGGGCTCGCGGGCACGTTCGAGGCTGCGGGCCCCGTCGGCCAGCTGGTCCCCGCCCTGCCCGTCGGCTACGGCTTCACCGCGATCATCGTGGCCTTTCTCGGCCGCCTGCACCCCGCGGGCATCCTGCTCGCCTCCGCCCTGATGGCGCTGACCTATATCGGGGGGGAGGGCGCGCAGCTGGAAATGCGCCTGCCCGCCGCCGCGATCTCGGTGTTCCAGGGGATGCTGCTGTTCTTCCTGCTGGGGATGGACGTCTTCTCCCGCTACCGGCTGGCCCCATCCCGCGCCCGGCTGGCGCGGCGCGCGCAGGGGGCCCGCTGATGGACCTTTCCGCGCTCAACCCCGTCGCCATCGCCGTGGCGCTGATCGTCGCCGCTACCCCGCTGCTCTTCGCCGCCATCGGCGAGCTGGTGGTGGAGAAGGCGGGCGTCCTGAACCTCGGCGTCGAGGGGATGATGATCGTCGGCGCCATCGCCGGCTTCGCCGCGACGCAGGAGACAGGGTCGACCACGCTCGGCGTGCTCGCGGCCCTGATCGCGGGGGCCGCGCTCGCCGCGCTCTTCGCCTTCATGACCCAGGTGCTGATGTCCAACCAGGTGGCGACCGGGCTGGCGCTGACGCTCTTCGGCCTCGGCCTCGCGGCGATGATCGGCCAGCCCTATTCCGGCATCCCCGCGCCGGCCTTCCCGGAACTGGCGATCCCCGGCCTCTCCACCCTGCCCGTGGTCGGGCCGCTGCTCTTCGCGCATGACTGGCTGGTCTACGCTTCCCTCGCGCTGACCGCCGGCGTCTGGTGGCTGCTCAACCGCTCCCGCGCCGGGTTGATCCTGCGCGCGGTGGGCGAGAACCACGACGCGGCCCATGCCATCGGCTACCGGGTCGTGGCGATCCGCACCGCCGCCATCCTGTTCGGCGGCGCCTGCGCGGGCGTCGGCGGCGCCTATCTCAGCATGGTCGCCTCGCCCCTTTGGGTCGAGGGCATGACTGCGGGGCGCGGCTGGATCGCGCTCGCCATCGTGGTCTTCGCCTCGTGGAAGCCGTGGCGGGCGCTGTTCGGGGCCTACATCTTCGGCGGCGTCTCCATCGCCCAGCTGAACCTTCAGGCGCTCGGCGTCGCCATCGAGTCCCAGTATCTCTCGATGACCCCCTACCTCGCGACCATCGTGGTGCTGGTCATCATCTCCGCCGACAAGGCACGGGCCCGGATGAACGCGCCCGCCTGCCTCGGCCGGCCTTTCTTCGCCGCGGGGTGAACGGGGCGGCCTCCACCTCGCGGAGGCCGCAACCCCATGCCGCAGCGCAGCGATTCCCCCCGTGACGGGCGCCGCCCGCCCCGCTATCGTTCATTCCGGACCGCCGGCGCAGACCGGCCCGTTTACCCCGACAGGAGAGCCAAGCCTGATGAAACGCCTTTCCCTGCTCGCCGCCGCCGCGGCGTTCGTCCTCGGCGCCGGCGCAGCCAACGCCGCCGACCCCCTGAAGATCGGCTTCATCTATGTGGGCCCGGTCGGCGATTTCGGCTGGTCCTACGAGCATGACCAGGCCCGCCAGGCCGTCGAGGCCGAGTTCGGCGACAAGGTCGAGACCTCCTATCTCGAATCCGTGCCCGAGGGGCCGGACGCCGAGCGCGCGCTGCGCCAGATGGCCCAGTCCGGCCATGACCTCATCTTCACCACCTCCTTCGGCTACATGAACCCGACGCTGAAGGTGGCCAAGCAGTTCCCGAACGTGAAGTTCGAGCACGCCACCGGCTACAAGCGCGCCGACAACCTCGCCACCTACGGTTCCCGCTTCTATGAGGGCCGCCACGTCATCGGCCTGATCGCCGGGCGGATGACCAAGACCAAGACCATCGGCTACATCGGCTCGTTCCCGATCCCCGAAGTGGTGCGCGGCATCAACGCGGCCTACCTCGCCGCCAAGTCGGTGAACCCAGAGGTGAAGTTCAAGATCGTCTGGGTGAACAGCTGGTTCGATCCGGGCAAGGAGGGCGACGCCGCCAACGCGCTGATCGAACAGGGCGCCGACGTCATCATGCAGCACACCGACAGCCCCGCCGCGATGACCATCGCCGAGGACAAGGGCATCTACGCCTTCGGCCAGGCGTCCGACATGAAGGCGTTCGGGCCGAATGCGCGGCTGAGCGCGATCATCGACCACTGGGCCCCCTACTACATCCGCCGCGTGCAGGCGGTGATGGACGGGACCTGGGAGTCGACCGACACCTGGGGCGGCATCGCGTCCGGCATGGTCCAGATCGGCGACTTCTCCGACAAGATCCCGGCCGATGTGCAGGCCGAGGCCAATGCGGCGAAAGAGGCCATCGCCGCCGGCACGCTGCATCCCTTCACCGGCCCGGTCAACAAGCAGGACGGTTCGGTCTGGCTGGCCGCGGGCGAGACCGCCGACGACGGCACCCTGCTCGGCATGAATTTCTACGTGGAAGGGATCGAGGGCGAACTGCCCAAGTGATCCCCGCCCCCCAGGGGGCCGGAGCGGCGAAGGGCCCGGCCGCGACGCCGGGTCCTTTTTTTCGCGCGGGCGGGGAGGGGCGCTCGGCGATGTGTCGTCAAGCACAGACCGAATTGATGCGATTCATTATTTGCACACAAATGAAACCGGCGGCGCATCCGACGCCGCACATGCCGGAGCGTTCCCGATGCGCGCCTTCATCGCGCCTCCCGCCCTCTTCGCCCTTATCGCGCTGGTCGCCCTCCACGCGATGGTCCCGATGCGCCTCGTCGGTCTGCCCTGACGCCATTGCGGCGCGGCGCGAAACGCACCGTCTTCGATGACGTTGCGCCCCCTGCCTTTCCTTTCATCATGCGCTCGCCCATATGCCGTCCTCCGGCGCCCGAGCGTCGCAAAAATGAAAGGAAGCCGTCATGAAGGCGCTCTTCGCTCCCGCGGCCGTGTTCGCCGCCATCGCCGTCGTCGCGCTCTGCGCGGCCACCCGCGTGCCGCTTCCCGTCCCCTACTGAAGACGGGCGGCCCCCGCCTCGCGCGCGCCCCGCGGCCCCGCGCCCGTTTGACTTGGGGGCCGCGACCCGCTCCCATGCCCCGGTCAAGCCAAAAGCGGGCCGGAGCCTTCCATGACCACCCGACTGATCCTGGGCCAGACCCTGGAATTCGACGCCGACCCGTTCGCGGCCCCGCCCGAGGGCGCCGTCCGCCATTCCGCCCATGGCGCGGTGCTGGTCGACGGCGGCCTGATCGCCGCGGTCGGCGAGGCGGACGCCCTGCGCGCCGCCCACCCGCAGGCCGCGATCGAGGACATGGGCGACGCCCTGCTGGTCCCCGGCTTCGTCGACTGCCACGCGCATTATCCGCAGACCGCGATCATCGCCTCCTGGGGTCGCCGGCTGATCGACTGGCTGAACAACTACACCTTTCCGGAGGAACTGCGCTTCGGCGATCCCGACTATGCGCGCGGTCAGGCCGAACTCTATCTCGACCTCTGCCTCGCCAACGGCATCACCTCGGCCTGCGTGTTCTCCACCGTGCACCCCGAAAGCGCCGAGGCGCTGTTCCAGGCCGCTCAGGCCCGCAACATGCGCATCACCACCGGCAAGGTGATGATGGACCGCAACGCGCTGGATAGCCTGACCGACACCGCCCAGTCCGGCTACGACGACTCGAAAGCGCTGCTGGCGCGTTGGCACGGGGTCGGGCGGCTCGGCTACGCCATCACGCCCCGCTTCGCGCCGACCTCGACCCCCGCGCAGCTGGAAGCCGCCGGCGCGCTCTGGGCCGAGCACCCGGACTGCCTGATGCAGACCCATCTCAGCGAACAGCCCGAGGAAATCGCCTGGGTCCGCCGGCTCTTCCCCAACGACAAGGACTATTTCGCGGTCTACGAGCGCTTCGGCCTCGCCGGCCCCGGCGCCCTGATGGGCCATGCCATCCACCTCACCAAGCGCGAACGCGCCGCGATCCGCGCCACCGGCTCCGCCGTCGCCCATTGCCCGACGTCGAACACCTTCATCGGCTCCGGCCTCTGCGATGTGGCGGCGCTGCGCGGCGAGGGCGTGCCGGTGGGCCTCGCGACCGACGTGGGCGGCGGGTCCAGCTTCTCCATGCTCGCCACCATGCGCGGCGCCTACGAGGTCGGGCAGTTGCGCGGCCTGCCGCTCCACCCCGCGCAACTGCTGTGGCTGGCGACCGAGGGGTCCGCCGCCGCCATGCGCCTCGGCGACAAGGTCGGGCGGCTCGCGTCCGGGATGGAGGCGGATGTGGTCGCGCTCGACATGGCCGCGACCCCGGTGCTGGCGCAGCGCACGGCGCGGGCGCGCGACATCCACGAGGCGCTCTTCGCCACGATCATGCTCGGCGACGACCGCGCGGTGAAAGCCGTGTGGGTCGCCGGCGAAAAGGCCCGCGGTTAAGCGCGCCAGACGAGGGATCCATCACATGCAAATCGCCGCCCATCTGGGCTATCTCTGGTCCGACCTGCCGGTGGCAGACGCCATCCCCATCGCCGCCGCCGCGGGCTTCGGCGCGTTCGAGATCCACGCCCCCTACGATCAGGACCAGGCCGCGATCCGCCGGGCGCTGATCGAAGCGGGGCGCCCGATGCTCGGCGTGAACACGCGGCGCGCGATGCGGGAGGGCGACGACGCTTTCGGCCTCGCCGCCCTGCCCGGCCGCGAGGCCGAGGCGAAGGACGCGATCCTCGAGGCGCTGGACTGGGCGCAGGCGCTGGGGGCCGCGCATGTGCATGTGCTGGCCGGCAAGGTCTCGGGCCCCGAGGCCGCCGCCACCTTCGACGAGAACCTGCTCTGGGCCTGCGCGGAGGCCGCGAAGGTCGGCGTCGGGCTGGTGCTGGAGCCGCTCAACACGCTCGACAACCCCGGCTATTTCCTCTCGACCACCGCCCATGCCGCCGAGATCATCAATCGCCTCGGCCGGCCGGAGCTGGGCCTGATGTTCGACACCTATCATGTGCAGGTGATGGAGGGCGACGTGATCCGCCGCTTCGGGCGGCTGCTGCCGCTGGTCCGCCACGTCCAGTTCGCCTCGACCCCCGGCCGCCTGCGCCCGGATCTCGGCGATCTCGCGCACGAACGCGTGCTGCCGGCGATGCGCGATGCGGGCTGGGACGGCTGGTTCGGCGCGGAGTATCGCACCGGCGGAAACACCGAGGCGACGCTGGGCTGGTTCAAGCGCTGGCGGGAGGCGGGGATCGGCTGACCGGCCCCCCCCCCGAACACCAAAACGCCGGGCGGTGATGCCGCCCGGCGTTTTGGTGTTCCGGCGCGAAAGCCGCCTCAGGCGCGCCCCGACAGCGGCGGCTCTTCCCCGTAGACCCGGCGCCCCTGGACGGGCGGTTCCACCTTCGGACGCGTCCCCGAAGGGGCAACCGGCTCGTTGCGCGGCCCGCCGACAGCGCGCCGCCCGACGATCCACACCCAACGGACCACCCCGAACACCAGACCGAAGGCCAGGGCGGCGAGACCGCCGCCCAACCCCAGGCCTAGTGCCGAACCGACGTCCATCGCGGTCGCGTCACTCGTCTTCGAGGCGGGTGACGATGGTGGTCATCACCGGCTTCTTGCCCCAGCGACGGGCGCAGACCTGACGCGCGGCGCGGTTGGCCGCGTCCTCGATGTCCTTGTCCGATCGCTTCTTCTTGGGCAGCCCGTCGATGGCCGCATCCACCGCGTCGTAGATCATGTCGGCGAGCGAGGCCGGCCAGGCGGTGTTGTGGTCCGGCCCGCCCAGCACCCGGACCTCCGGATCCGCCAGCAGATCGCCGCTCTCGTCCACCACCAGCGACAGGATCACGATCCCCTGCCGCGCGAGCTTCAGGCGCGAGCGCACCACCCCGTCCATCGCGCCGACCAGGGTCGTGCCGTCGAGGTAGAGCCGCCCGACCTGCACCGTATCGACCTTGCGCGGACGTGCCCCGTCGATGGCGACCATGACGCCATTCGGCGCCGGGATCGCCGGCACCTGCAGCGTGGCCGCGAAGGCGGCGTGCTCGACCAGGTGGCGATGCTCGCCATGCATCGGCACGGCGATGCGGGGCTTGAGCGATTCGTAGAGCACCCGAAGGTCCTCCTTGCGCGCATGGCCGGAGACGTGGATGCGCCCCTCGACCCCGTGGCTGGACTCGTCCACCACGTTCACGCCCCGCTCCGACAGCTGGTTCCAGATCCGCGCCACGCCGGGCTCGTTGCCCGGAATGGTCTTCGACGAGAAGATCACCATGTCGCCTTCGCCCAGGCTCACCGTGGGGTGCGAGCCGTTGGCGATGCGGGCGAGCGCGGCGCGCCCCTCCCCCTGCGACCCGGTGGTCAGGTAGAGCACATGCTCCGCCGGGACATCCCGGGCGTCGTAGTCCGAGATCGTCGGCGGGAAGTCGGTCAGCAGCCCGGTCTCGATCGAGGCCGCGACCATGCGGTCCATCGCCCGGCCGACCAGCACCACCGCCCGCCCGCATTCCGTCGCCGCCACGGCGATGGAGCGCAGACGCGCCACGTTGGACGCGAAGGTCGTCGCCGCCACCGCACCCTTGGCCGAGCGGATCAGGGTCTTCAGCGGCTCCATCACCTCGGCCTCGGACCCGCCATGTCCCGGCAGGAACACGTTGGTCGAATCGCAGATCATCACCTGCACGCCCTCGGCCCCGATGGCGCGGAAGGCGGCGAGGTCGAAGGGCTCGCCCATCTGGGGCGTCTCGTCGACCTTGAAGTCGCCCGTATGCACGATGCGGCCGGCGGGCGTGTCGATCACCAGGCTCGACGCCTCGGGGATCGAGTGGGTGACCGGCTGGAAGCGGACCTTGAACTTGCCCGCCTTGATCACCTTCTTGGTGTCGACGATCTTGAGGCAGTTCGGATTGACCCCGGCCTCCTCCAGCTTGCGCTTGATATGCGAGCCGGTGAACGGCCGCGCGTAGATCGGCGCCTTGAGCATCGGCCACAGCCGCCCCAATCCGCCGATATGGTCCTCATGGGCGTGGGTGGCGAAGATCGCGTCCAGCTTGTCGGCCTGGTAGGCGATGAAAGAGGGGTCGGCCATGACCAGCTCGATGCCCGGGCTCGACTCCATGTCGCCGAACCCGACGCCGCAGTCGACCATGATCCAACGGCGATCGGCCCCGCGGCCATAGCCGTAGAGATACATGTTCATCCCGATCTCGCCAGCGCCCCCCAGCGCCACGAAGACCAGTTCGGCGTCGTCAGCCATGCGTTTTCAGCCTTGTTGTTGTCGATTGATTTCGTAAATGGCGACGAGTCCTCGAAGCGTGAGGTCCCCGTCCACCACGTCTATGACGTCCGTGCCACGGGCGAACAGGGGCGAAAGACCACCGGTGGCGATCACCCGCATCTTTCGTCCGCGCTCGTCCATGATCCGCCGGCAGAGTCCTTCCACCAGCGATGTGTAGCCCCAGTAAATGCCCGATTGCATACACGCAACCGTATTCAGCCCGATCACCTGATCCGGTTTGGTCACATCGATCTCGGGAAGCGCCGTCGCGGCGTTTTCCAGGGCCTTCAGCGCCAGGTTCACGCCGGGCGCGATGACCCCGCCTTCATAGGCGCCGTCGAGGCCCACCACATCCAGCGTGGTCGCCGTGCCGAAGTCGACCACGATCACGTCGCCGCCATAGGTGCGGAACGCCGACACCGTGTTGACCAGCCGGTCCGAGCCGACGCGGGTGTTGGGGTCGACCCGGATCTCGATCCCGATCTCGGTGCCCGGCTTGTTGACGATGAAGGGGCGCTGGCCGAAATACTTGTCGGACAGCACCCGAAGATTGAACAGCGTGCCGGCGGCGGTGGATGAAATCACCACGCCGTCGATCTGGCTCGACGAAATCCCGTGATGGTTCATCAGCTGACGCAGCCACACGAAATACTCGTCCGCCGTGCGCTTCACATCCGTGGCGCAGCGCCAGTCGGCCAGAAAGGCGGAGCCGTCATGGATGGCGAACACGCTGTTGGTGTTTCCGACGTCGATGGCCAGAAGCATTTTGGGCTCTCTCCTCCGGGAGCGGTCGTGACGTGCGCGAGGGGTCTTCAGGGAAAGAACACCTCGGCCGCGGCGATCTTGCGCGCGCCTTGCGGGGTTTCAAGGATGAGAGCGCCGTCGGAATCAAGATCCGCGAACACGCCCGAAACGGTCTCGCGCGGCAACCGCGCTTCGATGCGTTGGCCGAGCCGCGCCGCGCGCGCCAGCCAGGCGTCGCGCAGCGGCGCGAAGCCCTGCGCCCGATAAAGCTCATACCACCGCGCGAAGCCGGCGGCGAGTTCCCGCAGCGCGTCCTCCGGGTCAGGCGCCGCGCCCAGCAGCCCCGCCAGCGACACCGGCGGGAAGGCCGCGCCCGGCGCGGCGGGCGGCGCATGCGCCAGGTTCACGCCGATGCCCGAAGACACCCAGTCCAGCGTCTCGCCGCGGCCCTCGCTCTCCAGCAGGATGCCGGAGACCTTGCCGCCGTCGATCAGCGCGTCATTGGGCCATTTCATCTCGATCCGGTGGCCGGGGGCCAGCACGCCCAGCATGTCGGCCACCGCCAGCGCCGAGACGAAGCTCAGCCGCGCGGCGTCCTTCGCCCCCATCCCCGGCCGGATCAGCAGCGTGGCCGCGAGGTTCCCGCCCGGGTCCGTCCAGGCATTCCCCCGCCGGCCGCGGCCCGAGGTCTGGCGCCGCGCCATGATCCAGACCGGACCGGCGACCCCGGCCGAGGCGCGGGCCCGCGCCTCGTCCATGGTCGATCCGGTCTCGTCCAGGATCTCGACGCCGTAGCCTCTCGGCCAGTCCGACCCCATCCGCGTCAGTGGAACAACGAGGCGGCGGCGGTCTCCGCCAGCCCCGGCACGCCGAAGAGGTTGATCACCGGCAGCCAGCCCACGCCCATGATCAGCGCGGAGGCGGCCAGCGCCACCCCGTGCACCAGCGGCATCGGCCCGGTCAGGCCCTGGCCCGCCTCGTCGAAATACATGATCTTGACGATGCGCAGGTAGTAGAAGGCCCCGATCACCGAGGCGATGGCCCCGGCCACCGCCAGCGGCGTCAGCCCGGCGTCGACCGCCGCCTTGAACACGAACCACTTGCCGAAGAAGCCCACCAGCGGCGGGATCCCGGCGAGGCTGAAGAACAGCGCCCCCATCGCCAGCGCCTGCCCGGGCCGCGCCTTCGACAGGCCCGCGAGGTCGGAGATCTGGGTCACCGGCTTGCCGTCCCGCTCCATGGTCAGGATGAAGGCGAAGACGCCGAGGTTCATCGACACGTAAATCGCCAGGTAGATCAGCAGCGACTGCGCCCCCTGCTCGGTCCCCGCGGCGAGGCCGACCAGCGCGAAGCCCATATGGGCGATGGAGGAATAGGCCATCAGCCGTTTCAGGTTGGTCTGCCCGATGGCGGCGATGGAGCCGAGGAACATCGAGGCGACCGCCAGGAAGGCGAGGATCTGCTGCCAGTCGGCGACCGCGCCGCCGAACCCGTCATAGAGCACCCGGGCGAACAACGCCGCCGCGGCGGCCTTGGGGGCGGTGGCGAAGAAGCCGGTGACCGGGGTCGGCGCGCCCTCGTAGACGTCGGGCGTCCACATGTGGAACGGCGCGGCGGAGACCTTGAAGGCGAGCCCGCAGCAGATGAAGGCCAGGCCGAACAGCATGCCGATCGACCCGCCCTCGGCCGCGACCTCGGAGATGGCGTCGAAGCCGGTGGCCCCCGCATAGCCGTAGACCAGGGAGCAGCCGTAGAGCAGCAGCCCCGACGACAGCGCGCCGAGCACGAAATACTTCAGTCCCGCCTCGGTCGACCGCAGGCTGTCGCGCCGGAACGCCGCGATGACGTAGAGCGCCAGCGACTGCAGCTCAAGCCCCATGTAGAGCACCATCAGGTCATTGGCCGAAACCATGACCATCATGCCCAGCGTGGCGAGCGAGATCAGCACCGGATATTCGAACTTCGCCAGCTGGTGCCGGCGCATGTAGCCCTCCGACAGGATCAGCATGATCGCGGCGCCGAAGAGGATCACCACCTTGGCGAAACGCGCGAAGCCATCGGCCACGAAGGACCCGTGGAACGCGGTCACATCCCCCGTGCCGAAACCCGACAGCAGCCCCAGCAGCGCCAGCACCCCGGCGGTGGCCCAGGTCAGGCCGCTCGCCAGCTTGTCGCCCGGCCCGTAGGCGCCGGCCATCAGGGCGATCATCGCCCAGACGGCCAGCAGCAGTTCCGGCAGGACGACCGTAATGTCTTGGCTCAGCATGTCAGTGGGTCCCCCCGGCGGCGGGCGCGGCAGCCCCCGCGAACTCGATCAGGCCGTCGGCGGAGGCCCGGGCGACGGCATGGTCCACGCCCGACACCAGATGCTCGACCGACGGGCCGAACACATCGGTGATCAGGCTCGGATAGAAGCCCAGCAGCAGCATGCCGACGATCAGCGGCGCGAACAGCGCCCGCTCGCGCAGGGTCAGGTCGGTGATCGAAGACAGCGACTGCTTGATCAGATCGCCAAGCACCACCCGACGATAGAGCCAGAGCGCATAGCCCGCCGACAGGATCACCCCCGTCGCCGCCCCGGCCGCGGCCCAGGAATTCACCTGATAGGCGCCGGTCAGCGTCAGGAACTCGCCGACGAAGCCCGACGTGCCCGGCAGACCGACATTGCCCATGGTGAACAGCATGAACACCAGCGCGAAGGCCGGCATCCGCACCGCGAGCCCGCCATAGGCGGCGATGTCGCGGGTATGCATCCGGTCGTAGATCACGCCGACGATGAGGAACAACGCGCCGGAGATGAAGCCGTGCGACAGCATCTGGAAGATGGCGCCGTCGACCCCCTGCCGGTTGGCCGCGAAGATGCCCATGGTCACGAAGCCCATATGGGCGACGGAGGAATAGGCGATCAGCTTCTTCATATCCTCCTGCATCATGGCCACCAGCGAGGTGTAGATGATCGCCACCACCGACAGGAAGAACACGAAGTCGGTCATCAGCTCGGACGCGACCGGGAACATCGGCAGGCTGAAGCGCAGGAAGCCGTAGCCGCCCATCTTCAGCAGGATCGCCGCCAGCACCACGGAGCCGGCCGTCGGCGCCTGCACATGCGCGTCCGGCAGCCAGGTGTGCACCGGCCACATCGGCATTTTCACCGCAAAGGACGCGAAGAAGGCCAGCCAAAGCATGGTCTGCAACCCGCCCGCGATCTGCCAGCCAAGGAACTCGTAAGGCGTGGCCGAGAAGTCGTGCGACAGCAGCGTCGGAATGTCGGAGGTGCCCGCATCCGCATACATCGCGATCATCGCGACCAGCATCAGCATCGACCCCAGCAGGGTGTAGAGGAAGAACTTGAAGCTGGCGTAGATCCGGTTGGCGCCGCCCCAGATGCCGATGATCAGGAACATCGGGATCAGGCCGGCCTCGAAGAACAGGTAGAACAGGACCATGTCGAGGCTGACGAACACGCCGAGCATCAGCGTCTCGAGCACCAGGAACGCCGCCATGTATTCCTTGACCCGGGTGGTCACTCCCCAGGACGCGCCGATCACGATCGGCATTGCCGGCCCAGATGTCGAGAACTTTCTCGCCTCCCAGGTACACGACCAGCGCGCCGCCGCCTTGTTGCGGTTGGCGATACATCGCGAAGAAGCGGTCGGCCAAGGGAAGGAATCGCCGGTCCACGTACAGCTCGGTGCGCGAAGGCACCTCCACCCGGGCGAGTGAACCCCGTCGTGCACTGGGAGTCATCGCGTCCTCCGATCCCCGCTGATCAAGTTGCCCGGTCACCCGATCGGTGGCAGGAGCTTGACACCATTGTGACCACTGTCACGCAAGAGGCTCAGGGCCGGGGTGCCCTCACGGGGTGACCCACGTCGAAGTGCCGTCGCTGAAACATCCCTGACCTGTGGCGATATTGAAAACAAGGGTGGGACCACCTGAGCAGATCGCCCCGACGTCCGCGTCACCCACTGCCGCTCTGCCGCCAGGTCCGCTGAGCACCACGGCAAAGGGTGAGGAGTCGGTGCGACCGAGTGCGAGCGAACCCGGGCCGTACGCGACCGCGGCAAGTAACCCACCGCGCGACTCCGCCGCAGCAACGCCGCCGAAGAGGCCGAGGCCTGCCGACCTGCCGCCGTCTCGAGAATCCGCGACGCCGACGCCGTCGCCCTCGACGTGCGAAATCGCGTAACTGGAGGGATCTGCCACCGCTCGGCATGC